>CAYPHE010000031.1:0-5456 GCA_964410075.1 uncultured Polaribacter sp. | reverse complement strand
TATAGCTTTGGACTAAGATTTTTATTCTAAGTTTAACATTGCTTTATTAGTATAATTTAAGTAAACAAAGTATTTTAGAAGTCGATTATGAGAACATATCGACTTCTTTTTTTTGCACTTATTTTTCTTCAAATTTCGTGCAATAGCCAGCAACAAAAAATAAACGGAGTAAGTTTTGTAGCTTCCTCTAGAAGAATCTCAACAGTAGATGTTGCCCCTGTTGTTAACGTAAATTCAAACTATGTTGCGTTAATGCCGTTTGGTTTTTTAGCAAATAAAAACGCTTCTAACGTAAGATTTAATTCTAATAGACAATGGTTTGGAGAGACCAAGCCTGGTTTAATTCAGTATGCAAAAGCATTTCAACAAAAAGATATTTCTATAATGGTAAAACCGCAATTGTGGATTGCTAGAGGTGGCTATACTGGTTTTATAGAAATGCAAACAGAAGAAGAATGGAAACAATTAGAAAGCTCTTATTCAAATTTTATAATTACTTACGCAAAAGCAGCTGAAGAAATACAAGCAAAATTATTTTGTATTGGCACCGAATTAGAAAAATTTATAATAGAACGTCCTCTCTTCTTTAAAAAATTAATTAAAGAAATAAGAAAAGTATATTCTGGTAAATTAACTTATGCCGCTAATTGGGACGAATTTAAAAGAGTTCCGTTTTGGCAAATGTTAGATTTTATTGGTATTGATGCATATTTCCCCTTATTAGAAAAAGAGAGCGTTTCTGTTGAAGACTTTCAAAAAGGGTGGCAAGTACATAAAAGTGAAATTAAAAAAGTTCAACAACAATTTAAAAAGCCAGTTTTATTTACAGAATTTGGCTACAGAAGTGTAAATTTTACAGCAAAAGAACCTTGGGTTTTTCATAAAGTTGAAGGCAATGTAAACTTACAAAATCAAGCAAATGGTCTAGAAGCTATTTATAATGAGTTTTGGAAAGAAGATTGGTTTGCAGGTGGTTTTGTTTGGAAATGGTTTGTAAACCATAATAACGTTGGCGGAAAAAGTGATAACAGATTTACACCACAAAACAAACCTGCAGAAAAAGTTTTAGCTAAATTATATAGCAAAAATAAAGAATAAAAAACATGATAATTGTCCTATAATTCAACTTACAATTGACGCTATTTTTGTTGAAAACCAATTAAATACAATCATCATGAAAAAAATAGTAGTTCCTATAGATTTCTCTGAATATTCAGAATTTGCCTTACAAACTGCGGCTATGCTAGCAGAAAAATACACTGCTAAAATTTATGCTCTGCACATGTTAGATGTTCATGAAGGTAACATGTCCCAAAGCATTACAAACCAACAAGAAAGATCCATTTTTCTACTAAAAATTGCAGAACAAAAATTTGAGAAGTTTCTAGATAAAGATTATTTAAAAAACGTAACTCTTATACCAGTTATAAAACATTATAAAGTATTTAGTGAAGTAAATGCTTTTGCAGAACAAGAAAATGCAGATTTTATAGTTATGGGATCTCATGGAACAAATGGAATTAAAGGTTTTTTCTTGGGTTCTAATACCGAAAAAGTTGTAAGGTATGCTTCTATACCTGTACTAATTGTAAAAAATAGATTATTAAATATCGATTTTAAAGATGTTGTTATAGCTACAGATTTCTCTAAAGAAAGTATTAATACATTTAAAAAAGTATTAAAACGTCTAGATTTTTTAAATGCTAGAAAACATTTATTATATATAAACTTGCCAGACGAGAACTTTAAAACTTCCACAGAAATGGATAAAATGGCAAATGATTTTTTAATGGAGGTAGAAGGCAATGTAGATCGCTTAATAAACGTTAATTTTGTATGCGAAAAATCTATTGAAAAAGGAATTTTAAATTTTTCAAATGCAATAGGAGCAGATTTAATTTCGGTAATTACACACGGTAGAAAAGGATTATCTCATATTTTTGCAGGTAGTATATCTGAAGACGTAGGAAATCATTCTACATTACCAGTAATTACTTTTAAGATGTAAATAATTTTATGAAAATAAAAAATGTAGTTTTTTGGGTCGTATTGTTAGCTGTCTTTGTTTCATGTTCTAGTGATAATGATATTTCGGTACCAAGAAATTTAGGTGAATTTTTAGAAACTATTCCTAACACTAATCAAGGTGGTGTAATTGCCTGTGCAGCAAATGCAGATGGCAGAAAAGATTTAACGTACATTTTTTATTATCCAGAAGCAGGAGCAACCGATATTAGATATTATGAAGCAACAGATGCTACTGTAGATAAATTAGACTTTAAAAGTTATAAAAGACAAGCGCTAAATGTAGAAGATGTTTTTGGTGGTAAATTAAAACGCTTTGTAAGAAGTAATAATAGTACAGAAAGTTGGTGTTTGGTTACTTTTTTTTTAGATGGTGTACTACAAATTTCTAATCCTATTTTATTAAAAAATGATTCTCAACCAACAAAATGGGAAGACGATTTAACTATAGAGTATCCAACTACATTAAATCCTAAATTTACATGGACTGATTTTGAAACTACTAATAATGATGTTTACTTTCAAGCACTATTCGAAACCGAGGAAGAAGAGTTTGTTTCTGGTACCTATACCGAAGATAAATTATTTTCTTATTACGACACTAGTAATGTAACATTAGATATTAATACAGAAACTCCAAAAGATTTAAAGGTAGATACCGAATACCTAATGACAATTATGGGAGTTAGCCAAACAGATAATTGGGTAAATTTAGTAATTGAAGAAAATTTTGTACCACAAAATTTGGAAGAATATTTAGAAGCAAATACCGTAAACGACACTGAAAAGATTACTGCTTTTGGTCTAAGCCAAAACGATAGTAAAGAAGATTCATTTATTTACTTTTATCCAGTAGAAAATGCTAGAGATTTTCGTTATTACGAAACTGAATCTTTAGCTGATGAAAATACCGATTTTAATAATTATCGTAGAAAATTTTTAGATAATGATACTGATTTCGGGGCACAATTAAGACGTTTTTCTAGAAAAAGCAGCGTAGACAATTGGGCTATAGTTACCTATGAGGTAGATGGGCAAATCTATATTTCTTCTCCAATAAAAATAGAAATAAATAGTAATGCTACCACATATAAAACAGCACTTACTATTGTTCAAACACAAACACTATTGCCTGCATTTACTTGGGAGAATTTTGAAACTATAAATACCCGATATTTAACTATTCTATCAGAAAACAACAACGCTTTTGTATCGGGCTTTTTTGTTAATAAAGAAAGTTATCAATATAAGAATGATGATGGGGTAATTGGTAATATTAATTCTGTAAGTTTACCAGATTTAATACTAGACGATGAATACAATATTACAGTCTATGGATTAAATGAAAACAATTGGGTAAATTTAGTGATAAGAACTTCTTTTGAAGCAAAATAAATGACAAGTAAACGAATTCTTTTTTTTCTATTTTTTTCTTTTTCTATTGCTTTTTATAGCCAACACACCATACAAGATATTGTTATAGAAGGCTTAGAAAAAACAAAAAAACAGACAATTTTTAAGCTTTTACAAACTAAAATTGGTAGTCAATTAGATTCTACAACAGTTGGTAAAGACATTGTTTTTATCAAACGTTTGCCTTTAGTTAGTAATGCTAATTTTAAAGTAAATTTTTTAGATAAAGACAAATGTGTGGTTATTGTTGTTATTAAAGAAAATTTTACAATTTTGCCCGACATTAATTTTTGGGAAACCATAGAAAATCGTTTTTCTTATCGTTTAGGTGTTTACGATTATAATTTTCTAGGGCATAACATTACTTTAGGTGGTTTTTATCAAAACAATGGTTTCGATTCCTACGGTATTAATTTTAATGCTCCTTTTTTATTTTCTCAAAAATGGGGAATAGCAATTAATCATCAAAATTGGAAAAGTGAAGAACCTCTATTTCTTAATAATGAAACAGCTAACTATTTATACAACAATATTTCTTTTGAAGTACTAGGCTTATTTCAGTTAAACTTAAATAATAAATTTAGTTTTGGTATCAATGTTTTTGAAGAAAATTATCAGTTTTTATCAGGTGCCGATTTAGAAATTCCAAAGAGTTTAACCTTAAATAAAACGTTACTTAAATTTGTATATCAATTTAATAACATCAATTACAACTACCAGTACTTAAATGGTTTTAAAAGTCAATTGTATCTGCAATATGTAACAACAGAAAACGATTTTCAAAACGAATTTTTAATTGCTTGGAATGATTTTTCTTTCTACAAAAGAATTAAAGCCAAAGGAAATTGGGCCAGTAGAATTCGTTTTGGCTTAGCTAGTAATGACGACTCACCATTTGCCCCATTTGCATTAGATAACAATATAAATATTAGAGGAGTTGGCTTTTTGGTAGATCGTGGTACAGGAGTAATTGTAGCAAACACAGAGTATAGACATACTATTTTTGATAATAAAAAATTTGCGGTACAAACCAATGCATTTTTTGATGCAGGAACGTGGAGAGATCCAGGAGGACAACTGAAAGATTTTTTTGATGTAGAAAAACTGAGATTGTATTCTGGAGTTGGCTTACGATTCATCAGTAAAAAAATATACAATGCTACATTTCGTATTGATTACGGCTTTAGAATTAGAGATGGAATTAGTAATAAAACAGGAGGTATTGTATTTGGTTTAGGTCAGTATTTTTAGAAAAACACTTTTCATATTAAATTCTTTTCAAGTTCTATTGAACTTAAAAAAACGAATAATTTCTTTTTATAAACAAACTCTTTTTCGATTCAAAATTTTAGATTTGTTATAAATTTAAATCAATGAAAAGAACATTTGCTATTGGCGACATTCATGGAGGCTTAAAAGCATTACTTCAGGTTTTAAACAAAATAGAAGTTAAAGAAGAAGACACCTTAATTTTTATGGGTGATTATGTAGATGGTTGGAGTGAAGCTGCTCAAGTAGTCGATTTTCTTATCAATTTATCAGAAAAAATAAATTGCATTTTCATAAAAGGGAATCACGATGTTTGGTGTGAAAACTGGTTAAAAAATGCAAATGATGTAAACGCTTCTTGGTTTATGCATGGAGGAAAAGAAACTATGGAAAGTTATGAAGGTTTCTCAGTTTCTGAAAAAGAGAAACATTTGCAGTTTTTTCAAAACGCTAAAATGTATTTTTTAGATAATAACAATCGTTTGTTTTTACATGCTGGGTTTACTTCCATGCATGGTATTGAAAAAGAAACTTACACTCATAAGTTTTGTACAGACAGAACTTTATGGGAAATGGCACTGGTAATGGACAAAAAAATAGGTTTAGAAGATGCTTTGTACCCTAAACGACTAAAACATTACAAAGAAATTTTTATAGGTCATACACCAACAACCAATTACGGAAAGAGTGAGCCTATGAATGCCATAAATGTTTGGAATGTAGATACTGGGGCTGCTTTTAAAGGAAAA
>CAYPHE010000030.1:0-15342 GCA_964410075.1 uncultured Polaribacter sp. | reverse complement strand
CAGGTAAAGCAATACAACGTTTAACAAGAATAAAACTCTTTTTCCAAGTAGAATTAAAAACAAAAATATCTCCTTGTTTTATATTAGTTGTTCCAGAAAGTCTTTTGTATGGCCACCAATTCTCATTTATTCTTTTTACAGCATTATCATTAAAATAAAAAGGAATATTTACTAAAGGAATATCAAAAGGAGAACGGGGTAATCTAGGGCCATACTTAAGTTTATTTACAACAATTACATCATTAGTAAATAACTCATTTTCCATGGATTGACTGGGTATTTTATAAACATCATAAATTGATAACCTTATACTAGCTATAACTACTAATACCAAGAAAAAAAAACAAAAAGTTGATAGTACCTTTCTTAAAAAATAACAACTCATCAACATAAAAATTATATTTTCGAAAATTTATTAGCCTATTTTTCTATCAGATAGTAATTGAATCTTAGATTAGTTTAAATTTTCTTTTTCTAAAACATTAAGTTTTAAAATTAATTTGTGAAACTTGGCATTTGTATTTGTTTTTACAATTGCATATAACTTTTGTTTACCAATTCTTTTTTTAATATTATAGGTTAGATTAATAAAACCTTCTTTATTTTCAAATATTGTATCTTTTGTGAATGTATATCCTGTACAAGTACATTCTGGATTAACATATTCAATTAGTAATGGATTTTTTCCAGTATTTTTAAAAATATAATTAGCTACTAAAATTGAATCTCCCTCAAAAAAGTTTCCTAAATCAATAACTTTCTTTTCAAATTTAATTGTAGTTAATTTGTCCAAAGATCTTTCTTTATTAGAACTAGATATATTTTTTATGTTATTACTATTAGGTGTAATAATTATATCTTTATTGTTTAACTTATTATTACATGATGCAAACAAACACAAAAAACTAACAATTAACAAACTAAAAGGTTTTTTCATATTTTAAATTTCAATATTTTTATATTTTCTTTTTCTTCGTCTATTAGAGCGTTCGAATAAAAATAAGGGTAAATAAATTCTTTTATCTCTAACCCTTTAGGCACCTCAACATCAGCAATCAAAACTCTATTTCTGTAAATCTGTAAACCATCATAATTTTTGTTTGTGCCTTTGGTATAACTTCTAAAGACTAAGTTTTGTTTTTCAAATATTTTTATTGAAGTATAGTAACCTTTTTTAGGTCGATCTTCAAAGAACAACTGCGGGTATTTTTTTCTATCAAATTTTTCTAATTCTGTATAACTAGTATCCATTTCAGTACCTTCACAACCAAAAGCATATTGGATTGAATAGTCTTTATCATATACATATATCAAAGGATCTATTTCATGAGATAAATAAAAGTTATAGTTTTTATCTATATCAAATCTAAACATTGAATGATGCATTAAATATTTATAATTTAATAATTCTGGAGTCCTTCTGCCAAACAATCTTTTTATCTTGGAATCATTTAAATCAAGTTCGGCAAGAATATTACCTTCTTTATAATATTTATAACCAATTAAACCGTTAAAATTTGGATGTTCAGAATAAAGAGGCATGAAAACACTATTATCGTAGCTATTTAATTTTAAATTGGCATATTCTAGAGTATAAACTGAGGGTTCATCAGGAGATGGATTTTTTATATTTTTATGAGCCGTTCCATATTCAGTAGTTCCATTCCAATTAATATTAGATTGTCTTATACGATTCCAATTTTTATCGTAAATATGAATATCATTTGATGATCCAATAAAAATTTTTTTTCCATTTTCTAAAAAACAGTAACCATCAATAAATGATGTATTTAATTCATTTGGACCTCTTCCTTGACCTAATTTTTTTTCAACTAATTCCCCACTCAAATTAAATATAAATGCCCAACAAAATCTAGAATCAATAAAAACTATACTATCTTTTATATACTCTATACTTCCGGTATAAGATGATTCTATGGACTTTAAATTAATTGTATCAAATTTTATTTTATCTAAAGTTAAATTAGTTTCATTAGAGACACCTGTTTTAAAATAATTCTCGTAGTTATTTTCTTTTTGGCATGATTTAAATATCCATATTAAAATAAAAATGTAGTGTAAGCGTTTGATTTTTATCATAAAAATAATTTTCAAACCCTACCCTTAAATTTAAATAAAAAGACAGGGTTATTGTTTTTTAAAAATTAGCAATTTCCATTATAATCTTGGCAGTTACCATTTCCAGCAAAATTTGCACAGTTAGCTCCATGACCTCTAGCTTTACACCTTCCCAACCAAGTACAATTACAAACAATACCACCACCCCCAGAATCCTCAGCATTTGCCATACTAATAGATGATAATGAATACAAATCTATTGTTCCAATATTATTCATTTTTAAGTTGTTTTTTGTTGTAAAAGTCATTATTGCAAAAACTAATACAACAGTAATTCCTATTATTTTTTTAATATTCATAATTTTTCAATTTGATTATTATTAACAATTTCCATTATAGTCTTGACAATGTCCGTTTCCTGTAAATCCAGCACAATGTGCTCCAGTTCCGTTTGCTTTACATGATGTTAAAAGCGTACAATTACAATTAACTCCAAATGAACCAGATTCAGCATTAGCAATATTTGATGAAGTTAAACTAATCAAATTAATTGTTTTATCATTTACTTTCATATCACTTGTGTTTAAATACATAGTCATAGCAAAGACAACAATTCCTATAATTCCTAATAATTTTTTCATTTTATTTTATTTTAAAATTAATTTTTATTTATTTTCAAAAGTCTTTAAGGAAATACTACTTTTGTAAAATATTAAATAACATAAAACTATATTATTGTTATTTAGTCTTTAAAAATATTATAAAGCTCTTTTTATAGTAGACAAAGAGTAATTACAAAAACTGCTTAATATTATTAAGAAGTTTATAAAGACTTCCTCTGGGTATATTTAAGTTTTTTTCATAAAGCTTTTTTTTAGTTATACATTTTGCAATTGTTTTAATTAAACTCAGAGGTTTAATTTTTATGTTTTCAAATGTAAAATAGTTGATGGACAAATTTTGTCCGTTTGCTATTTTTACAGAAAAAATACTCATTATCAGGAGTTTATTTGATACGAGTTTGATTGTCGAGAGTATATGATATCATAGCCATCTTCTCTAAGACCGCTAATCATTCTTCTTATTGTTTTCTTACAACAATTAAAATCTTCGGCAGTTTTATCTAAGCAACGAAGTCTATTTTGTTTTATTAAATACAATAAGTGTTTTTCCTTCTCTTTTCTTTCTTTATAAGTCATTTTTTAAAATTTTTTCAAAATCTTGGGTTAAAGGGTTTTTATTTATAAAGTTATATAGGGTTAACTGCTGTACTTTGTAATATAATGTCCAATATTGTTGTAAAATTTTTATGTAATTTTCATTGGCATTTTGCCAAGCGGTTCTAGATGCAGAAAGTGCAAGAAAATCTACATTACCAGATAAAAATCTTTTTTGGGTAAGTTCATAAGATTCTTTTGCAATTGATACACTTTTTAAGGCTCCAACTACCAGATCTTTTTGAGCATTAAAGTTTAATACATTTAGTGTAATGTCTTGTTTATAGGTGTCCTCATTTTGTTGTAGTTCAATGTCTATAACATCCTTATTCATTTTAGCTGTTTGTATGTTTCCTTTTCTTTCTCCCCAATCTAGTAAAGGAACACTAAAGTTTACAGACACCATTTGTTGATCTAAAAAACGACCGTAAACATCTATAAAAGTATTTGCTTGTTGATTTAAACCATAACTGGCATTTACCGATAAATCAAATCTATTTTCTTTAATAACCTGATCTAAATCTCTTAAAGCTTTTGTTTTTTCTATTTTTATATCTAAGATGTCTGGATTGTTTTGGTACGCATATTCAATTGCTTTATCTACGTTTATTTGTAGGTTAGATACAAGTTCTGGAAGTTGAGGTAGAGAGTTTTCATTAAATTGATCTCGCAAAAATAATTTTAAATCTGCAGCAGCTTTTTGTAAATTTTGCTGATTTTGAGTTAATGTGGTTGTAGCATTGTACACATCTAACTCTAAGTTTAGTAAATCATTACGTTCTATAGCTATAAGTTGGTATCTTTTTTTACCTATTTTAAATAATTTTTCTGTAGATATTTTATTTTCCTTTGCTATTTCAACTTGTTTACTAGCTAGTGCCCAAGAAAAAAACAGATTTACAGCTTTTAAATTTATTTCTTGTAATTCGTATATAAAATCTTGCCTAGCTTTTTGGTATTCTAAGGGAGCTATTTTTTGCTCCCATTTAAAAGGGTTAAAAGCTAAAATAGGTTGAGATAAACCTATTCTAACAGGTGTAGCTGTATAATTTTTAATTGCAAAATCTCCAAAATTTTCTAATCTGTTAAAACTAGAATTAAGGTATACTTGGGTATTTGTTAAAGCAATATTTTGAGATAAAGATATATTTGCAAAACTGTTAATGTTTTGTTGTTGCCTAAATACATCTACATT
Source organism: uncultured Polaribacter sp. (assembly GCA_964410075.1). Taxonomy (GTDB): domain Bacteria; phylum Bacteroidota; class Bacteroidia; order Flavobacteriales; family Flavobacteriaceae; genus Polaribacter. Next base: position 10,851 of record CAYPHE010000030.1, on the reverse strand, counting down.
TTGTTCTGAATCATAACGTTCTACCAAAGACCTATTAAAAGTAAATGGAGTTGTATTAAAATTTACTTCAGGTAATAAGCTAGCCTTAAAAGATTTGAATTCCCAAAAATTTACTCCATATTGTCGTTTTGCTTTAAAAACCTCTAAAGAGTGATTATTTGCTAATTGTATAACATCAACTAAAGTAATTTTTGTTTGGTTTATTAAACTTTCTTGTTGAGCAAAAAAATTTGACCAACTACAAATAAATAGTATAAATAAACTAATATGATTTATCTTTTTATACATTATACCTTGGTTTGTTTTTTGAGAAATAATAATAACAAAGAGGAATAAAATACAAGCTAACAAGTGTACCTACAAGCATACCACCTATTAAAGCAATAGCTAACGGTTTTTGTAATTCTGCACCTAAACCTCTAGAGAATAATAAGGGTACAAGTGCCAATATTGTAGTTAAACTTGTCATTAAAATGGGTTTTAAACGTCTTTGTCCTGCAATTAATAATGCTTTTAATAAACTAAAACCTCTTTTTTGTAATTGTATAATTGTATCTATTTTTAAAATAGAATCGTTAATAATAATTCCACTCATAACCACAATGCCAATCATAGACATTAGGTTAATACTCATACCAAAAAGTTTTAAAAATAGAAATGCTCCTGCTAGATCTATGGGCACTTCTAATAATATGATTAGAGGAAGTAAAAAAGATTCAAATTGTGAGGCAAGTATAAAATAGAGTAATAACAAAGAGATTAGTAATACTGTTATTAATTCTTTAGTTATAGCTTTATTAGTAAAAAAACTTCCAGAAAAAGTAACATCAAACAGGTTGTTTTCACTTACAGCTTGATTAACTTTAGTTATAGTAGAGTTTACATCTAATTCTTTTTTATAAAAAGGTATTGGATAATATTCACCTTCTTTACCTCCAGTAATGGTTTTTAAGTCTTTTATTGGAGAAAGAGTAACAAAATTACTAATGTTAAAAAATGCGCTATCTTTTGATGTGATTTTTGTTTCAGAAAGTATTTCTTTTATATCTTTTACATTATTGCCCAAAACAACAGGAACAAAATTTTGATTATTTACTATTGACAAAATTTTACGTTCATTAAAAGCACTTTTTAATGTATTTAAAACTTCGTTAGGAGTTATGTTATAGGTTATTAATTTTTCTCTATCAGTTTGTAAGACAATATAATTTTGCCAATTTATTGGTTTTAATTTTTGGCTTTCAGTATTTTTTTGAATTTTGTACCATACTTTTTCTAGTTGTTCCTTATGATGAGTTCCAGTGCCTTCTAAAGTTTTTAATTTGGCTAGCAATGGAGCTTCTTTGTTAGAGAAAATAAGGCTAAATATGTTGTCTACTTCTTGGTACTCATAAATTGCATTTGGGTATAGTTTCTTAATTTTAGAAGATAACTTATTTGTAAGTTCATTAAATTTTATTTCTGTTTTAAAATTCAAGTAGATACTTGACTCCGAAGATTTTGTATTTGTGTTCTTATTTAATAAAAATTGTTGCGTACCAACCAAAGCGGTTTGAGCAATAAGATCTTCTTCTATTGGAGAGATTAATTCTAGTATTCTGCGTTTATTTTCTCCAACATTTATGGGTTCATTCCAATCTATTTTCAATAATGCCTCTTTACTCGTAAAGGTTGGCATTTGTGTTTTTGGTAAACTATTAAACAGAATAATTGTAATAAGTAGCAGTACTAGACTTAATGACCAAGATAAATGTTGCTTTCTCATAACCCATTTAAACCCTTTTTCATAAAGTAGCTCATAGTTTAAAGAATTGTATTTTTCTAAAAGAGTGTTTAATCGATTCTTTTTTATTGATTTTTTTAAATGAAATAATCTATATACTACTGGTAACAAGGTTATAGATACTAGCAATGAAACAAAAAGACCTATGGATATTGCCATTGCTTGATCGTAAAATAAAGCACCACTTATTCCACTTAAAAAAACCAAAGGAATAAAAACAGCACATGTAGTAAGTGCAGAACTTAATAGAGGTTTTATAACTTCATTTACTCCTAAAACACAAGCTTTTGATAATGTATTTCCTAAATTTCTATATTGAGTAATATTATCAATTACAATAATAGAATTATCAATCATCAGACCAATAGCCAAAACTAAACCCGAAAGGGATATGATGTTAATTGAAATGTTTAATAGTTTAAAAAAAAGTAAGCAAATAATTAATGATGTAGGTATGGTAATACCTATTAAAAGAGGAGAGCTACTATTTTTTAAGAATAAAAACAACATAATAAATGCTAATAGCATACCCCATAACAGACTTTGAAATAAGTTATTTATAGCAAAATCTAATAATTTTGTTTGGTCTCTAGTTACTGTAAAGCTTATTTCTGGATAGTCTTTTTTTAGCTGTTCTATTCTTTCATTCAATGCATCTTTTAAATCAGTCATTTTTGCATCGCTTTGTTTTATTATAGCCATAGTAACTGCCTCTTTACCATCAGACAGTACAAGACCTGTTCGTTTTTGTGGATGTTCAATAACCTGTGCAAGTTCTTTTAATTGAAAAATTCGGTTCGATTTTTTAATAAAAATATTCTCAATATCTTCAATGTTTTTTAGAGAGTTTCCTAGCCGGATATCATATTGATATTGATTATCTTTAATGAGTAAACTTCCTATTTCTAGATCATTTTCTTTTATAGCAGATTCTATTTCATTTAAACTTAAACCTATAGCATCAATTTTTTTATAATTAGGTATTATTAGTATTTCAGAGTGTAAAAGTCCACTCATATCAACCATAGCTACTTCATCTAATTGTTCAATACGTTTAGAAATTACTTGTTTTGAAAATTTATTAAAATCTATAAATTCCTGAGATACAGGGTACAGATTTTTATTAACAATATTTTTATTTTGTATTTGATCTTTATCAATGATCATGCTTAAATAAAAAACAGGTATATCTGTGGCACTTGCCTTGATAACTTTAGGCCTATCAATAGTTTTAGGTAGGCTTGTAATGGCTCTATCAATTTTCTCATTAACTTCTATAAAAGCATAATCTATATTAGTATTGTGATTAAAACTTAATTTAATAACGCCATGCTCATTTGTTGCTTCACTCTTTATGTTTTTTAAGTGACTTACTTGCATCAACCTATTTCTAAGAAGTTTTATGATAGCATCTTCCATTTGTCTGGAAGACATATTATCTGCTTGAACTTGAACAGTTATTTCAGGAATATCAATATCAGGCATTAATGAAACAGGTATAAATCCAAGAGAATAGATTCCTAAAATAATAATTCCAGTTATTGTCATTAATACAGCAATGGGTTTATGTATTAAAAAACGTACCATTATTCTAGTCTTGTTTTATCCTTTTTTATTTTTACTTGACTGTCGTTTGCTAAATTCAAGTTATTAGAAACGATAACTGAGTCCCCTATTTTTAAAGAAGCGCTACTTTTATTGGGGTTTGGTATAACAGCATAAGAATCACTGTTTTCATAAGTAGTTAAAACATAAGTCCAATATGCTTTACCATTTTTCACTAAAAAAAGAACCTCTTGATTATCTCTTAAAACCACAGCAGATTTGGGAACAACAAATTGATCTGAGATGTTTTTTTCTATATGCACTTTTACATTCATCCCTTCTATAAGCTGTTCATCATTTTTTACTTTAGCTTTTATTAAGATTGTTCCATTATTTTCTACCTGAGGGTTTATACTGGTTATGTAACCTTTATACGTTTTTTTTAAGGCTAAAGGCTTTATTGAAACTGATTGTCCCTTTTTAATTTCTTTTAATTCTGACTCTATAACATAAAATTCTACTTCAAAAAAAGAATCATTTATTAAAGTTAAAAACACATCTCCAGAATTTATAAAATCGTGTTTCTTGCTTTTTATATTTGCAACTTTACCACTAAAAGGAGCAAGTAATTTTGTAAACTCTAAATCGGCTTGAGTTATTTTAAATTGGTGTAAAGCATTTTTATAACCAGATTTAATAGACATCTTATCATATTCCTCATGATTTGATTCTATTTTATTTTCTTCATCGTAACCCCGACGAATTTTTAAATCGTTAAATTCTAAAGTTCTTTCCTTTAAATCTATTTTTGCCTTATTTACCTTTTGTTGATATGTGAAAGAATTTAAAGATGCTAACAATTTTCCTTTTCTAACAAAATCTCCATTTTTTACATAAATACCAGAAATTTTTTCACCTACATTAAACTTTAAATCACTTTTCTCTACTGCAATTAGTAGCCCATTACTAACAAGTTCTTTTTTAAAAAAACTAGATTGCAAGAGTATAATATCCACTTCATTTTTATCTGGTAGATATTGTTTTTTATTAAGGCTTTCTGGCTCTTTTTCTTGGGATGTTTTACATGCAACTAAAATAGTTATGCAAAACAATACTAAGAGATAGTTCTTGAATATTGTCATTTATTATAAATTTATTTTGTGGAGTAGTCATTTATTTTGAGGATATTATTTTTTTCATTTCTAATTGTATTTCTTTAATAGCTGTAGAAGGTATTTTTACTTTTTTTTCCAATACATATTTAGCTGTTTCAATTGCTTTTTCTCTTTGACCACTTTCTTCATATAATTTTGCTAAAAGATATAGTGGATAAAAACGAACGGGAATCATATCGTAAGATTTTACGTATGCTTTTTCAGCCTTTTCGTATTGTTTATTTTTTTTATAGGCGTCACCTAATGTAGTTTCTATAATAGTCGTGTTTAAATGTTGTTTGGCTCTTTGTAAAATTTCTATTGCTTTTTCATTTTTATTTTCAAGAGATAAGGCCTTCCCGTAGTTCATTAGAAAATCACCATTATTCTTAAAAAAAGAGTAGGATAACTCAAACTGTTCAATAGCATTTTCATAATTTCCATATTGATAAATATCTAGTGCATATTCCCAAATCTTATAATTCTTTTCTATTTTTTTTAGATAGAGAATACCAAAAAAAGAGATACAACAACCAGTTACTACTGCACTAACTTTAAAAACTGAATATTTTAAACTAGTGGTTTTTTTTATGAATAACTCTTTTTTATTACTGTCTAGTTTGCTAACAATGGATAATAAAGAAATTAAGATAATTTTTATTGGTAAAATTTCCATCGGATAAGAAAAGAAAGCGAAAGTTGAAATAGAAATTAAACTTATTTGAGCTGTTTTAAGAATAAAACGATGATTTTTTAACGTAGTAATCCTAAAAATAGTTATTAGTAAAATAATCAATATTATAAAGCCTATAATTCCATTTTCTACTGTAAACTGAATAAATTCATTGAATGCGTAATATGTATTGTCGGCAACTAATGCTTCAGAAGTTTCTCCAATATTTGAAAAATAATTGGCTTGGTATTCCATGTAATGGGTTTTAAATCGGTCAAAACCAACTCCAAAAAAGGGATTATCCTTTATAATTTGGATAGAATTTTTCCAAATAAACAAACGACCATCTGAAGAACCTTTTTTAAGGTGATAAATACCAATTGAAAACAGTAGAAATATTAAACCTGTTCCAAAAAATAAAAATATCTTCTGAATTTTATTTAATCTCCGAAAAGTCTTGCTTACAAATTGGTACCTTATTTCTAATAATAAAAAGCTGGTAATTACTATTGATATCCAAGAAGCTCTAGACTGCGTAGCTGGGATAATGATAAATATACCAATCATTGCTAAAAAAGGTGTATATTCAAAAAGATACTTTATAAATTTAAAAAAGGCTGAACTTTTATTAGATGTTATTATTAGAAGAAGTTTTTCTTTAAAAAAATAGAAACTTAAAGCAATTGGAAAAACAGATGTAAGAAAACCAGCGTAAGGTCCAGGGTTAAAAAAACTTCCTGTTAATTTAAATCCAGAGTGGTTCGAACCATAGTAACCTAGCAACTGAAGATTTCCATAAACAGATTGTATAATGCTAGATATAATTATGGCTAAAAAAAGTCCAATAAAACTTCTAAAGGAGAGGTTTCTTAGAAATAAATAAATAACACTTAAACCACATAACTCTATAAAACGAATCGAAAGACCAAAGTTTAACTGTACAAAATATCTATTTATAATAATCCATAAAAAAAATAAAAAAATAAAAATATCTACTTTAGATATTTTGATACTTATTTCTTTATTCTTTTTAGAAAATAAAAGTAAAGAACTTAAGCAAGTAATGATTATAAGCGTAAAAATTAAAAAAAACGTTTTTGAGGTTATCGTTGAGTTTACGTAACCTGACATATCTACTGTAGGTAGAGAAATAAAAAAGATTAATAAAATTAAGTAAATAATTTTATTAATGTGAATGGAACTAAGCAATTTTTTAAATCTAAATTTGTTAGACTTTTTACGTTTGAGTAATATATTTTATTGACTTATAGTAGATTACTAATCTTTCAAATATAGCTAATGAACAAAATCAAATTATGGATTATATTTTTTAATTAATGGATTTTATTGTTCAACAGAAAATACATTTAAGTTTTTTATTTAAAAGAATTAAATACGGCTTATTTTTGTAGCTTAATTTTTAATGTGGAATTTTCTCAAAAGCTTATCAATTGGTACAATCAAAATAAACGAGATTTGCCTTGGCGAAAAACCAAAAATCCTTATTTTGTTTGGTTGTCGGAAATTATGTTGCAACAAACTAGAGTTGCTCAAGGCTTGTCTTATTATTTAAAATTCACGGAAACTTTCCCTACAGTTTTTGATTTGGCTAAAGCCGATGAAGAAACAGTTTTAAAATTATGGCAAGGTTTAGGCTATTATTCTAGAGCAAGAAATTTACATTTTACATCAAAATACATTGCTAACGACCTAGACGGAAAATTTCCAAATACTTATGAAGAAATTAAAAAATTAAAGGGAATTGGAGATTATACGGCTTCTGCAATTGCTTCTATTTGTTTTAATGAACCCACTGCTGTTGTAGATGGTAATGTATATCGAGTTCTAGCTCGTTATTATGGCATAGATACACCCATCAATTCATCTAAAGGAATTAAAGAGTTTAAGCAATTAGCGCAAGAAATTTTAGATAAAGAGCATTCTGGCACTTTTAACCAAGCCATTATGGATTTTGGAGCCATACAATGCAAACCCAAAAAACCATTGTGTTTATTTTGCCCATTTTCTGAAAGCTGTGTGGCTTTGCAAAAAGGTAAAGTTGAGGTACTACCAGTAAAAGAGAAAAAAATAAAAGTAAGAAAACGCTATTTTAATTATTTAGTTGTAAAAACTAAAAGTGATAAAACTATTTTGAATTTACGACAGGGAAAAGGAATTTGGCAAGGTTTGTACGAATTTCCTGTTGTAGAAACAACTACAAGTATTAATTATACTGAATTGTTAGCTTCAAAAGATTTTCAAGAACTTTTTTCTGAACCTACTCAAATATCTCTTTTTAACGAAAAAGAAATTGTGCACAAACTGTCTCATCAACATTTATATACCAAATTTTGGATAGTAGAAACTAATCAAACGACTGCAAATTCTATTCTTTGGGAAGAAATATTTAATTATCCTGTTCCTGTATTAATTGCCAACTTTTTAGAAGAATTTGTTACAAAAAAGTAATTGATATTTTTATTACATTTGAGTAGGAAATCATTTTTAATAATAGCTATGGCAGGAACAATAAACAAAGTAATTTTAATTGGCAATTTAGGTGACGACGTTAAAATGCATTATTTTGATGATCAAAATTGCGTGGGGCGTTTTCCTATTGCGACTTCAGAGAGTTATACAAATAAACAAACAGGAGAAAAAATTACCAATACAGATTGGCATAACATTGTTGTAAGAAACGGTTTGGCAAAAGTGTGCGAAAAATATTTATCCAAAGGAGATAAAGTGTATGTAGAAGGAAAATTAAAAAACCGCCAGTGGGAACAAGATGGAGTTAAGCGTTATTCAACCGAAGTTCAAGTAACTGAAATGACTATGCTAACTCCTAAAAAAGAAGGGCAAATGAATGTTAGCCCGCAACAAAATACAGCTACAACACCTTCTCAACCGCAAAGTATTGTAGAAGAAAATGATGATTTACCATTTTAAAATTCCTATAAACTGTCTTTTTCGAGAAATCGAGAATTAAAATTTTTAGCTTTTGGATCCAGACCCCGAAATTTTATTTTTACTAGTTAATTCCTCAAATATTTTTACAATAGCAAGTGTTCTTGTGCTGTTTCTATTATTAGTAAGTTCAGCTTTAATTTCTGGTGCAGAAGTCGCTTTTTTTTCTTTATCTCAAACCGATTTAAACGAACTTTCTGAAAACGGAAAAAAAGAAAATATAGTAGTTACGTTACTTGAAAAACCAAGAAAATTATTAGCTACTATATTAATTACCAACAACTTTATTAATATTTTAATTGTATTGTTGTTTGCTTCTTTATCAGAAACGTTATTTAGCGAATTCAACTTTAGTTTAAATCTATACTTTTTTACAGTTCCGGTACGTTTCTTATTAGAAATTGTATTAGTAACCTTCTTAATTTTATTGTTTGGAGAGGTATTGCCAAAAGTTTATGCTTCTAGAAATGCCCTGCGTTTTTCTAAAACAATGTCTAAATTTATTAATGGTGTAAATGTGCTTTTAACGCCTTTTAGTTTGCCATTAATTGCATTAACCAAATGGATAGAAAAAAAACTAGGACACAAAGGCAGTAGCTTTTCTGTTGAAACTTTATCGCAAGCATTAGAACTAACTTCAGAAGGAGCAACTACCAAAGATGAGCAGAAAATTTTAGAGGGTATTGTAAATTTTGGAAATACAGAAACTGTGCAAATAATGAAACCTAGAATAGATATTTTTGCCATTTCTGATGATGAAGAATATAGTGTGGTTTTAGAAAAAATTTTAGAAAATGGGTATTCTAGAAACCCTGTTTATAAAGAAAATATAGATACTATTATTGGCGTTTTGTATGCAAAAGATTTGTTGGCACATCTAAACAAAACCAATTTTAAATGGCAAAGTTTGCTTCGCGAAGCATTTTTTGTTCCAGAAAATAAAAAGTTAGATGACTTGTTAGACGATTTTAGAGCACGTAAAAATCATTTGGCCATTGTGGTTGATGAATATGGTGGTACAAGTGGTTTGGTGACGTTAGAAGACGTAATTGAAGAAATTGTAGGAGATATAAATGACGAGTTTGATGATGATGATTTAACCTATTCTAAGATTGATGCCAACAATTATATTTTTGAAGGAAAAACTTCCATTAAAGATTTTTGTCGCGTTTTTGATGATGAAGACGAAGCAATTTTTGAAGAAGAAAAAGGAGAGAGTGAAACTTTGGCTGGTTTTATTTTAGAAATTTCTGGAAAATTCCCAAAAAAAGGAGAGCAAATAAATTTTAAAAATTATACGTTTACTATAGAGGGTTTAGATAAAAAACGAATCAAACAAGTTAAAGCTACTAGAAATGCGTAACCTTTTTATTTTAATTTCTTTTTTAATTTTCTTTTCCTGTAAAGAAAATGTTTTGCCAAAGCCAAAAGGGTATTTAAGTTTAACCTATCCTGAAAAAAACTATAAAAACTTAACTTTACAAAGACCTTATCAATTTAAAATTTCCGAGAATACGATTGTAGTTAACCAACCTAATAACTGGTTAAAAATCAAATATCCACAACTAAAGGCTTCTATTGACATTACGTACAGACCTGTTGAAAGTAATTTAAAAGAACTATTAATAGAAGCAGAAAAATTGGTTTTTAAACATACTATTAAAGCAGAAAAAATTATTCCAAAAGACTTTGTAAATTTAGAAAAAAGAGTTTTTGGGAGTTTGTATGAAATAACTGGAAATTCTGCTTCGCATTTGCAATTTCATGCAACAGATAGCACAAAAAACTTTATAAAAGGTTCATTATACTTTTACGCAAAACCCAATTACGATTCTATTTTACCTGCAGTTGCCTATATTAAAGAAGATATATTGCATTTGATGGAAACTTTAGAGTGGAAATAGAGTTTTTTAATTTTTATAAAAGCATATTTTATAATTTAAAGATGAAAGACACCATACATAAATTTGAGAAAATATTAAACACAGGATTAGACTATTTAAATGGTGTCTCCGAGTTAGATATGAGCCAAAAAGAGTCTGCTAAAAAGTGGTCTAAAAAAGAGATTTTAGGACATTTAATAGATTCTGGAGTTAATAACCTTCAAAGGTTTACAGAAATTCAATTTGAAAATAAACCCTATAAAATCAGACCATATCATCAAGAAGAATTGGTTAAGGCAAATGATTATCAAAATTCTGATCTTAATGAAATTATTGATTTCTGGGCTTCAATAAATAACCGAATTTTAAATATCATAAGAAAACAAACAAGTAAAACTTTAAATTTTCAAATAGAACTATCAGAAAATAATTTATCGGATCTAAGGTTTTTAATTAATGATTACGTGGATCATTTGAATCATCATCTAAATCAAATTATAGAATAATACTATTAAGTATTGTGTTTTTTTAGTAGCATCTAAGACAGGTCTATTATTTAATCTATAATTTCCATTTTTTCTAGTAAAAACGAAGCATTCATGTTTTTACAAATTCCATTTTTTAGTTTGTAATCAAAATAAAGTTCGTTGTTGGTTATAGTAGCATCAAAATAATAATTAGAAATACTTTTAAATTCATCTTCTAATTCACACAAACTTACATCATGAGTTGCAATAATTCCTGTAGCATTAGATTTAGTTAGTTTTTCTACAAACTTTTTAGAACCAATGGCTTTGTCTTTACTATTGGTTCCTTTTAAAATTTCATCTAAAATGATAAAATAAT
>CAYPHE010000029.1:13479-15462 GCA_964410075.1 uncultured Polaribacter sp. | reverse complement strand
TTCGTAAAAATCTTGTTTTGCCATTTTTGATCAATTAGCAATTAGCAATTAGCAAATGGCAATTCGCCCAATTTGTAATTGATAATTGTACATTGTTAATTGTATTACTGCCCTATAACTACTTTTGGATAGCGAATTATCTTGTCGCCTAACTTATATCCTTTTTCTACACAATCTATTACCTTACCTTTTAAATCTTCTGATGGTGCTGGAATTTGAGTAATTGCTTCATGAATTTCAGCATCAAAATCATCTCCTGCCTTTACTTCTAAAGCGGTTAAACCTTTTTGAGTTAAGGTATTGTTTAATTTATCGTTAATTAACTGCATTCCTTTAAGCAATTCTTTATCTTTTGCTTTTTTAATTTCTGCTAAACCTCTGTCAAAATCGTCCATAATTGGCAGTAAAGCTGTCATCAATTCTTGTGATGCAGTTTTAAATAACTCTATGCGTTCTTTAGAAGTACGTTTTTTATAGTTTTCAAACTCTGCAAATAAACGTAAAAACTTATCTTTTTCTACTTGTAATAATTCTTCTGCAGTGGGTTCTTCTTGCTTTACCTCTTCTTTAACCTCTTTATTTTCTTCGGTTTGTTGTGCAGCTTCTTTATTATTAATTTCTTCTTCTTTTATATCTTCTTTATTACTCATTTTTGTAATCATTAAATTTTTCAAATTTAAGTTTGCAAAAATATTGCCAACAAAAAAAATAGTGTCAAGTTGACACTATTTTTTTATTTTAAATTTTTACATGACCCCAATTTTCTCCCGTTTTAATTCGGTGTATCTGCATATCAGAAACACCAAAACGTTTTGCAATCATTGTTATTCTAGTTCTATTGTTTTTTAATTGACGCTTTATAATTCTTACTTTTCCTTCAGTTAATTTACCAATATTTTTATTTCTTCTCTTAACTACCTCTTCCCACTCCGGATGATTAAATTGATGGTGTAACCTTTCTTTATTTGTAGCCCACTTTAAGTTTTTTAACTCATTGTTTTTTTTGTCATAGTCTAAATGAATTACATAAATCTGTTCTTCATTTTCTTTTGGTAAAAAATGTTGTGCTACAAGTTTATGTACATACCTACTTGTAGACTTTTTATTTACTTTTTGTGTTAAGGAAATTGTTTCGTAACCATTAATAAACGTTTTGTTCCTTAAAAATTCTTTTTCTTTTGAACAATTAATTACTCTTCCGTAATTAGAAATTTTAAATTTTTCTTTTTCTGCAATTTTTTCATCAAATTGAATGTGTTTCCATTCTTCTTGCCATAAGTCTCTAACCATCTTTTTAAAAGTTTAATTAATATAATTAATTCAACTTTTTCTTTTTCAAACTTCTTCTTGTTTTCTAATCAATTTTAAAAAGGAGGTAATTGTTTTAAGAAATTTAATCGTTTATTCGCTCTATTTTTGCACCAATAGAACGTAATCTTGCTTCTATATCTTCGTAGCCTCTATCAATCTGTTCTATATTGTTTATGATTGATGTTCCGCTTGCGGATAATGCTGCTATAAGTAAAGAAATTCCTGCTCTAATGTCTGGAGAAGTCATTTTAGTGGCTTTTAATCTCGATTGATGATTATTACCAATAACTGTTGCTCTATGCGGATCACATAAAATAACTTTTGCTCCCATATCTATTAGTTTGTCTACAAAAAACAAACGGCTTTCAAACATTTTTTGATGAATTAAAACAGTTCCTTTTGCTTGAGTAGCAATTACTAAAATAATGCTTAATAAATCTGGGGTAAAACCTGGCCAAGGTGCATCTGATACTGTTAAAACAGAACCATCTATATAATTCTGAATTTGATAAGAATCTTGTTCTGGAATATAAATATCATCGCCTTTCTTTTCTAATTGAATTCCTAGTTTTCTAAAAACGTTTGGAATTTGTCCTAAGTTCTCCCAGCTTACATCTTTTATTGTCAATTCAGATTTAGTCATAACAGCAACACCTATCCAAGATCCAATTT
>CAYPHE010000029.1:0-13469 GCA_964410075.1 uncultured Polaribacter sp. | reverse complement strand
CTGGTAAAACAGTGTGCGTACAACCTCTTAATTCTTTTACTCCTTTAATAGTTAACAAATTAGAACCAACACCAGAAATATCGGCACCCATTGAATTGAGCATTTTACACAGTTGCTGAATATAAGGTTCGCAAGCTGCGTTATAAATAGTTGTTGTACCTGTTGCTAAAACTGCTGCCATAATAATATTTGCAGTTCCTGTAACCGAAGCTTCATCTAACAACATATCTGTTCCAAAAAGTTCTTTAGCTTCTACACCGTAAAACTTTTCTTCTTTATTATATCTAAACGTTGCTCCTAACTTTATAAAGCCCTCAAAATGAGTATCTAAACGTCTTCTTCCTATTTTATCTCCTCCTGGTCTAGGAATATATCCTTTTCCAAAACGAGCTAATAAAGGACCAACAATCATAATTGAGCCACGTAATGAACTTCCATCTCTTTTAAAATCATCGGATTCTAAATAGGGCAAATCAATTTCATCAGCCTGAAAGGCATAGGTGTTTTTAGAAAGCTTTTCTACTTTTACACCTAATTCACCTAAAATAAAAATTAGCTTATTAACGTCTATAATGTCTGGAACGTTGTTTACAATAACCTTTTCTGAAGTTAATAAAACAGCACAAAGTATTTGTAAAACTTCGTTTTTTGCACCTTGCGGTGTTATGGTTCCGTTTAATTTATGACCACCTTCAATTTTAAATGATGCCATTTTTAATATCTTTTTCTACCTTTATTAGTATGATGTGTTTTTTTATGATTGTTCTTTGAATGATTTTGACCCTGAGAATTTCGCTTCTTTAACAAATTTTTACTCTCTGCAAGTTCTTCATCTGAATTTCTTAAGTCAATTTTTCCATCAGACAAATCATACAAATGATTAAAAATTACTGCATCATCAACAGTATCTTTATTCCAATTCAAATAACATTTTTTCATGTGATTTGCAATGGTAAACAATAACGCTTCTTTCATGTCTCCTTCTTCCCAACTTAACGCCACGTTAATCATTGTTTGAATGTTGTTCCCATAATAACGGTACCTAGAAGCACTTTTTGGATATGCCAAAGGTTCTGGTTTTTCTTGTAATTCTTCTTTAGAAGGCAATGGGTATGGAGAATCTACATCTAATTGAAAATTAGACATAATAAATAATTGATCCCATAATTTATGTTTAAAATCTGGTACGTCTCGTAAATGCGGCTGTAAATTACCCATAACATCTACTATTGCCTGTGCCATTGTATTGCGTTCTTCTTTCGTTTCTAAAGAAACGCAATGATTTACTAATTTTTGTATATGCCTTCCATATTCTGGAATAATTAATAATGTTCTTTCTGAATTGTATTCTAGTTCAAAATTCATGAATGCATGTTATTTTATGAAAAGTCTTATTTCTTAAACTATGTATTTATCTAAACAAAGAAATAAGCTGTTTTATTCTAATGAAGTATTATTTGTTTGCAAATTAACGATTTATTTTTGATTTTTTAGATTGAATCATTTAAAGATTAAAGGAGTGAAAGATTTAAAAATTAAACCTCTAACCAATAACTTTTAATTTTGCGAATTGTAATAACAATTTCTTTTTACCTACTGTACCAAACTGAATTTCGGCTTTTTTATTTGGACCTTTACCTTCTAAAGCCAAAATTTTTCCTTTTCCAAAGCGATTGTGCTCAACAATATTTCCAACAGCAATATTACCATCAAAAAGATTAATATTTGACGAACCAGATGTGGTTTCTGAAACTTTTTTCAATTTTTTTGGAATTTCTATTTCCTTTTTCTTCACCAGATTACGTTCCATTTTTTTTCGCTGAATTGGTTTTTGAAAACGGATTCCTTTTGGAGCGTCATCAAACAAATCTGCGTTTATAAAACGATTTATTGAAGGTTCTGGTTCTTTTGCCGTTAAATAATGTAAATATTGGTCATCTATTTCTTCTAAAAAACGACTTGGTTCTGCGTCTACCAATTTACCCCATCTATAACGGGTTTGTGCATAGGTTAAATACGCCACTTTTTCTGCTCTAGTTAATGCTACGTAAAATAACCTTCGTTCTTCTTCTAATTCGCTTCTAGTATTCATACTCATAGCAGAAGGAAATAAATTTTCTTCTAAACCAACCACAAATACATATTGAAATTCCAATCCTTTAGATTGATGTATACTCATTAACGCAACTCTAGGTTTGTCTCCTTCTTTTTCGTTATCAAAATCGGTAGCCAAAGCCACATCTTCTAAAAATGAAGTTAATGAAGCATCTTCTCCTTGTTCTATCTTATCAGTAATAAAATCTTTAATTCCGTTTAGTAATTCTTGAACGTTTTCAACTTTACTAACGGCTTCTGGAGTTCCATCTTTTTCTAAATCTTTAATCAGTTGTGTTTGTTTTACTACAACTTCTGCTATTTCAAAAGCATTTTTAGTTTGTGCTTCAATCTGCAAACGTAAAATCATGTTCACAAAATTCTGCAATTTGTTTTTTGTTCCAGAATTGATATTAATACTTACTTTATCTATATGTTTAAGTACTTCAAAAATAGATTTGTTGTAATGATTTGCAGCAATGGTTAATTTGTCTATAGTTGTTGCTCCAATACCACGAGCTGGGTAATTGATAATTCTTTTTAAAGCTTCCTCATCATTTGGGTTGATGAGAATTCTTAAATACGACAAAATGTCTTTGATTTCTTTTCTTTGATAGAAAGAAATACCTCCGTAAATTTTATAGTCGATGTTCTTTTTACGTAACGCATCTTCAATAGCTCTAGATTGCGAATTGGTTCTATATAAGACACAAAATTGATCTGGTTGCAATTGATGATTCATCATGTTTTCCCAAATGGTTTGCGCAACAAAACGCCCTTCTTCTCCATCGGAAATGGTTCGCATTACATTTATAGAATCTCCAGCATCATTACTCGTCCAAACTTCTTTATCTAATTTGGTTTTATTCTTTGCAATTACTGAATTTGCAGCATTTACAATATTTTTAGTAGAACGATAATTCTGTTCTAGCTTAAATGTTTTTACTTCTGGGTAGTCTTTCTGAAAGTTTAAAATGTTTTGAATATTTGCTCCTCGAAAGCTATAAATACTCTGAGAGTCATCTCCTACAACACAAATGTTTTGAAAACGATCTGCCAAAGCCCTAACTATAATGTACTGCGAGTGGTTGGTATCTTGGTACTCATCTACCATAATATAACGAAACCTGTCTTGGTATTTTGCCAACACATCTGGAAAACGAGCCAATAGCTCATTGGTTCTTAACAACAAATCATCAAAATCCATTGCTCCAGATTTAAAACAACGGTTTACATATTCTCTATAAATATCTCCTGTCTTTGGACGACTTGCATGCAAATCTGCTTCAATTAAATCAGGATTATTAAAATAAGCTTTAACTGTAATTAAACTGTTTTTAAAGGAAGAAATTCTATTTTGAATTGTTTTAGGCTTATACAATTCCTTATTCAAATTCATTTCTTTAATAATACTTGCCAATAGCCTTGTAGAATCTTGTGTATCGTAAATGGTAAAATTAGACGGAAAGCCCAATTTGTCTGCTTCTGCTCTTAAAATTCTAGCAAAAACCGAGTGAAAAGTTCCCATCCACAAATTTTTAGCTTCGCTTACCCCTACAACAGTTCCAATTCTCGCCTTCATTTCTTTGGCCGCCTTGTTGGTAAATGTTAAAGATAAAATGTTAAACGGATCAACACCTTGTTGCATTAAATATGCTATTCTATACGTTAACACACGGGTTTTACCAGAACCTGCCCCTGCAATAATAATCATAGGGCCATCTTTTTGTAAAACGGCTTCTCTTTGTGGTTCGTTTAAGGAATCTAAATAACTAGTCAATCTATTTTTTATGAAGATTTAAAACGTGAAATTAGTTAATATCTTTATGGTTAAAAAAGATTTCTGTAATTTTTATCCACAGATTTGTTAGCATAAAGTTCGGCTTAAAACCCGAATTACAAACTATTCGGGTTATTAGCCGAATTACATAATATTCGGCTAATAACCCGAATTATTTGGAGAATAGATATTTAAAAAGTATTTTTACAGCATGACAAGTATTATTACAGGAGATATTATCAATTCTAGAAATGTAAATGCAGAAGAATGGTTGCCTATTCTAAAAGATACTTTTAACTCAGTTGGAAAATCACCCAAAGTTTGGGAAATTTTTAGAGGGGACAGTTTTCAAATTGAAATAGAAACTATTGAAAATGCTTTGTTATTTGCTATAAAATTAAAAGCAGCAGTAAAAAAAATAAAACATTTAGATGTAAGAATAGCTATTGGAATTGGAACCAAAAACACTAGTTACCAAAATATTACCGAAGGGAATGGAGACGCTTTTATAAATAGTGGAGACGCTTTTGATAAGCTATTAAAAAAACAAACACTTGCTGTAAAATCTCCTTGGGAACTGGTTGATAAAGTAATTAATACTTCTTTAGGTTTGGCTTTACTTATTCTAGATAACTGGACTGTAAATTCTGCAGATTTTGTAATAAAAAACTTAACAAATCCTAATGCAACTCAAAAAACAATTGCCAAAGCTTTAAACATTTCTGAAAGTAGCGCAAGCGAACGCAGGAAAAGAGCTGGTTTAGACGAAATTATGCGTTTAGAAGATTTGTATAGATATCTTATCAACAAACAAATTAATAGTTAATGGTTTTTCTTTTAAAAATCTTATTAGCACACCTTTTAGGCGATTTTTTATTTCAGCCAGATGCTTGGGTAAAAAATAAAGAAAAGCATAAAATTAAATCTCCATTTTTGTATGTGCATATTGCAATTCATCTTGTTTTGCTACTTGTACTTCTAAAATTTGATTTTTCTAAATACTGGATTTATATAGCAATTATTGTAGTTTCTCATTATCTTTTTGATGTTTTAAAATTATATTTTCAAACCAAAAAAACGAAACGAATTTGGTTTTTTATAGACCAATGTTTACACCTTTCTATCCTTTTTATTATTGCTTATTCTTTTAAAGAAATTACTTTCTCTTTTGAGAAGATTTTTACAAGTAAAATCTTGTTTTTAATAATAGCTCTATTAAGTGTTACCAAAGTTTCATCAATAATTATTAAAACAATTATTTTACAATGGAAACCCGAAAGTAAGGAAAAGAAAGACGAATCTTTAGCGAAAGCAGGAAATTACATTGGTATTTTAGAACGTTTATTTGTGTTTACTTTTATCATCTTAAACCAATGGCAAGCCATAGGCTTTCTGTTGGCTGCAAAATCGGTATTTCGCTTTGGAGATTTAAGTAAAGCCAAAGAACGAAAATTAACCGAATACATATTAATTGGAACCTTATTGAGCTTTGGAATGGCAACATTTATTGGAATTCTTTACTTAAAACTCTTAAAATATTTATAATCTATATGGAAGATAAATTAACCGAAAGTATTGCATATACCTTACCTGCTGTTGTTTTAGCATTGGTGGTTTGGTATGTATTAAAATCTTTTTTATCGCAACAAACACAAGAAAAAAAATATGCAATTTTAGCAGAAAAGAAAAAAGAAAGTTTGCCTGTTCAACTACAAGCTTATGAAAGAATGCTTTTGTTCTGCGAACGTATAAACCCTATAAAAATGTTGGTTCGTATAAAACCTATTTCTAACAATGTTAACGACTATTTGCAACTACTTATTAATAATATAGAGCAAGAGTTTGAACATAATTTAGTACAACAATTATATGTAAGTAAAGAAACGTGGATGGCAATTATAGCTGCAAAAACAGCAGTAACTAACAAATTAAAACAAGTTGCAGAAACCTCTAACTCTGCTAATGATTTACGAGAAAATGTATTGATCGATTATTCTAAAATACTTCCACCAACAGCAACTGCAATAGATTTTATAAAAAGTGAAGTAAAGCAGTTGTTATAAGAGATTGGATTGCTGGATTTTCAAATTGTTGGATAAAAAAACATCCTAAACGAAATTCGTTTAGGATGCCATAATTTACTAATAAATATATGAGGGAATTATTCGTTGAAATGGAAACTATTCGGTGCAACTCCTGTTGAAATTGTTTTTAAAAGGTTTCCAGATAAATCATATTCAAAAGCTGTTCCCGAAGAAGCAAAATCTCCTGCATCAGCAATGTAAATAACGCCATCATTTACTGCAAAACCGTAAGTAGCCCCAAAAGCAGAAGTCGACTCATAGGTTACAATTGGTGTTGTAGCAATAGTATTACTTCCTAACTCGTAGTTATATACTGAAGTTCCACTTGTAAAATAAGCGATATTATCGTCTATATCTAGGTTTTTTGGAGAAGTAATTGAAGCTGGAATGTCAATACTGCTATCAATTGTATTATTACTTGTGTTTACTTTAAATATTTTCCCCGGAGCACTACCTGCTAATACATATAAAAAATTGTCTTTTACCTCAAATGTATTTACTACGTTTCCAGATCCAAAATCTAAAAAAGTAATATTATCTAAATTATTTGGGTTTACAATAGCAATAGAAGTTTGCCCATTAAAATCGCCATTAGTAATGTAAATTAATCCGTTTGCTTCTTCAATTCTATTAGCTACTTTACCAATAACAACTTTTTTTGTACTATAATCTGTTAAATTTATAATCGTTAAAAAATCATCTTCAGTTGTCATAAAACTTCCAGAATTGGTCACATAAGCTTTATTATTATAAACTAATCCATAACGTGGGTTTTCAAAATTATCGGTAATTGTAGTTTCAAATTCTAGTGAAAACCTATTGAAAATAGTTACAGAATTTGCAGAGCCAGATGTTACAAACGCAAATTCATCATTAAAAAATAAATCTTGTAAAAAAGTACCTACTGCTACAGACGCTCCATTTACATTTTCAAAAGGATTGTCAGTTACAGTTTCATCTTCTGCAACATACGTAACTGGAGCAGAGAGAGCACTTCCTCCTTCATTCAAAATAAAATATCCACTTTCAAAATCGCCTAAAGGCGTTTCTTCTTCATCTGTATTATTACAAGATATTAGTAGTACAGTTACTACTAAAAAATAAAAAATTGACTTGATTGACTTGGTCATTGTGTTAAATAATTAAAAATTAAAATTGATATATATGTTATAATTTCTACCTGGCATAAAACGATCTGCCACGCTTTGATAATCGACATTAAAAAGGTTTCTTACTGTAAATCCTATGGTTTGGTTGGATTTAAAAGTATAATCGAAACCTAAATTCTGAATAAAATAAGCAGGTACAATCTCATTAGGATTATTATCTGATTGTATAAAAACATCTCCCACAAAATTGTGCTGTAAATAGGTTTTTATTTTTTTATATTGATAGTTGACACTTCCTGAAACTTTATGAAAAGGCACGTAGATGAGCTGTTTATTTGTCGCTTCATTTTCTGAAACAACATAAGCATAATTGGCATTTAGTGTCAATTGATGGTTTTGCCATTCTTTATAAAATTTTAGCTGAGATTCTAATCCATAAGAGATAACATGATCTGTATTTATAGGTTGCCATAAACCATTAGAATTAGGTAACCAGCGAATCATATCTTCTATATTGTAATAAAAACCAGTTGCACTAACCGAGAAATTTTTGAACTGAAAATAATTTCCGAATTCTACCTGATGAGATAATTCTGGGTTTAGATTTTCATTGCCAGAGCCAATCCAATACAAATCGTTAAAAGTGGGTATTCTAAAATTTTTAGAGGCATTAAAACTAAATGCATAATTTCTTAGCAGTTGATATTTGGTACCTAAAGCAAATAACAACGGACTTTCGTAATTAGATGTCGCTTCTTTTCTTACAGAAACTTCATAGTTCCATTTTAAACTATTCCGCTTTAAAAGCCCACTAAATGCAACAATATCTCTTCTATTTTCTGTAGCATTAGTTCCTGTTCCTGTAGTAGAATTTAGTTCTGCGATACCAGTAATTAGCGTTTTGTTAGAAAGATTATAATTTAGTTGATAGTTTCCAATAAAAGATTTTGCCGCTCCAAAAGAAAAATCATCTCTTTCTATATTTTCGAAAAATTGATATTTTTCAGTCAAATAAGCAGTTCGTAAAACAGATAAAAACTTGTCTTGTTTATTTTCCCATTCCAGTAAATTTCTTGTATTTAAATCTAGATATTTTGTTTTAGAATCTGATGGGAGTACTAAAGAAAAATGCCTATCACTATAAAAAGTTTGATTGTAAAAACGAATGGTATTTTTAGGGTTTATTTTATAACCCAATTGCGTTGAAGTAGAAACATTGTAAAATTGTCCGTTTTCATTATTTCTATCTCTGCTTCTAATTTTAAAATCGTTATCAGAACTCGCATAAGCTACAGAAAAACCAATACTTATTTTTTCGTCCGAAAAATTAGTATGTAACGATACATCTTGAGTATTAAAACTTCCATAGCCTACAAAAGCATCGTTTGTAAATCCTTTACCAAAAAATAACGAATTGTTTAAATGAATACTTCCTCCAATTGCTCCACTTCCATAGATAACGCTTCCTCCTCCACTTCTTATTGCAACAACATCAAAATCTCTGGTGTTTATTACATTAAAGTCTGTTTGACCATTTAATTGCGAATTGATATTTATTCCATTCCAAATCACGGCAGTTTGTTGCGCTGTTGTTCCCCTAAAAGAAGGAGAAGAAACCATCCCTAAACCATTTTCTTTAAAGTAAATGGCCGAATTAAAGTCTAACAAATTTGTTAAAGATGATTTGCTTCTAACAAAAACACTATCCTTTAGTATTTGAACATTTTGGGTTGAAGAAAAATTATACAATAATCTATCTGCCTTAATAATAACTTCATTAAGTTTTTGAATAGAATCTAAGGTTTGCGTACAAACAATAGATTGTATACCTATAAAAAATAGGAAAAATAAATGTTTATTATTCATTAAATTATATTTAACAAACCTTTTACCCGAAAGTTTATTGAACAGCTGATACTTGGCAGGTCTCCTGACTTGTTTTTCTATTTACGACCTTCCCAACTAAAACGTCAGTGGTATAAGTAGGTAAATAAACTTTTAAATTTTCTTTAAAAGATCCTGAAATTTATTCAGTATAAAACTTACAGTTGCGGGAACAGTTCCAGATTTTAACTGGATTCCCTTTTAATTCCGATAATTAAATTCATCGGAAACCAAAATCGAGGCAAATGTATATACATTCTTAACAAGAAGCTAAGAAAAAGCGTTTTAATTTAATATCTTCGGTTTTAGAAAAACTATTTTTTATGAGGATTGAAAATGATTTGAAATTAGGTTTTAAAGACGTAATGTTTCGTCCAAAACGTTCTACTTTAAAATCGCGTTCAGAAGTTGATTTACAGAGAGAATTTACTTTTTTACATAACGATATTAGTTGGAAAGGTGTTCCCATTATGGCTGCAAATATGGATACTGTTGGTACTTTTGATATGGCAGCTGCAATAGCAAAACATCAATTATTTACAGCAATTCATAAACACTATTCTATAGAAGAATGGAAAAATTTTGCTACAAATACAACCTCTACAGTTTTACAAAACATTGCTGTTAGTACAGGAACTAGTTCTTCTGATGCAGAAAAAGTAAAAACAATTTGTAATGCTATTCCTCAAATAAATTTTATTTGTATTGATGTTGCTAATGGTTATGCAGAACATTTTGTAGATTTTGTAAAAGCAATGCGAAAACAACATCCTAAAAAAATAATTATAGCAGGCAATGTAGTTACTGGCGAAATGGTTGAAGAATTGTTATTGGCTGGTGCCGATATTATTAAAGTAGGTATTGGTCCTGGTTCTGTTTGTACAACACGCGTTAAAACTGGTGTGGGTTACCCACAATTATCTGCAATAATAGAATGTGCAGATGCTGCTCATGGTATGGGCGGTCAAATTATCGCCGATGGCGGATGTAAAATTCCTGGTGATGTAGCTAAAGCATTTGGTGCTGGAGCAGATTTTGTAATGTTAGGCGGCATGTTTGCTGGTCATGAAGAAAGTGGTGGTGAACTTATTGAACAAGACGGAAAACAATTTAAGGCTTTTTACGGAATGAGTTCTGAAACAGCCATGAATAAACATGCTGGAGGAGTTGCCAATTACAGAGCCTCTGAAGGAAAAACTGTTAAAGTACCTTTTAAAGGGAATGTAGAAGACACTGTTACCGATATTTTAGGTGGAATACGTTCTACTTGTACCTATGTAGGCGCAAAACGTCTGAAAGAACTGACTAAAAGAACTACGTTTATCCGTGTTCAAGAACAAGAAAATCAGGTGTATTCTTAGATGAAATATTCAAAACGTAAGTCAATTAGAATTCTTTTAACGAAAGAGAAATTTTTTCTGTTTTTACTTTTACTAGTGCATATTTCATGTAAAAAAGAAAGTAACGTTTCTATTACAAATTATAATTCTAAAAGTTCTGTAAAATATGCCAAAGGCTTTGATATTATTTTAGAAAACGGAATTAAAAAACTGATAATCAAATCACCTTACCAAAATTCTAAGAATACTTTTGAATATAAAATTCAAAAAAAGAAAAACAATACAACTACAAATTACAAAACAACCACAATTGAAGTACCTATTAAAAATATAATAGTTACTTCTACAACTCATATTCCTATGATTGAGTTGCTAGATGAAGAAAAAACTATTATTGGTTTTCCTTTTTCTAAATATATTTCTTCTAAAAAAACTAGAAAACGAATTGATAGTGGTTTTATAAAAGAACTCGGAAAAGAAAATGCTTTAAATACAGAAATTTTACTTGATTTACAACCAGAATTAATAGTAGGTTTTAGTGTTTCTGGAGCAGACAAAAGTTTATCTGTTATTGAAAAAACAGGAATTCCTGTAATTTACAACGGAGATTGGTTAGAACAAACTCCACTTGGAAGAGCAGAATGGATAAAATTTTTTGGAATACTTTTTAATAAGGAAAAACAAGCGGATAGTATTTTTAATTGTATTGAAAGAAACTATAATGACGCTAAAAAGTTAGTTCAAAAAAACAATATTCAACCAAAAGTATTATCAGGGGCAATGATGAGTAAAGATATTTGGAATTTACCAGCTGGAGAAAGTTTTGTTGCGCAGTTTTTTAAAGATGCTAATTTTAATTACTACTGGAAAAAGACAAAAGGAAAAGGTAGTTTGTCTTTAAGTTTTGAGAGTGTTTTAGACAAGGCTCAAGAAGCAGATTTATGGATTAATCCTGGATATTTTTCAACTAAAGAACAAATATTGAGTAATAATCAACTTTATAAAAAATTTAAAGCCTTTAAAAATGACAATATCTATTCTACTTCTTTAAAAAAAGGAAAAACTGGCGGAATTATTTATTATGAGTTGGCGGCTACAAGACCAGATTTAGTGTTAAAAGATTTAATTAAGATTGGTTCACCTAGCTTACTTCCTAAGTATAAATTTACTTTTTTTGAGAAAATAGAGTAATTATTGTTGTTGCTGTTGATCTTGATCTTTGCTAATCTCTTTTTGTTTGTCTTTTTGGTACTGTTGTTTTTTTTGAACGCACTGAGATGCTAGTTTAGTTTTATCATCAGTTTCTTTAATTAGTTTTTTTTTATTCATTTATAAAATTTAGTAAGCCATTTTTAACACATGTTAAAACTACTAGTAAATTTTTAAAAACAAAAAAAACCTTCAGCATAAAGTTGTACACTGAAGGTCATAATATAAATTTTGGGGAAACATAATAATAACAAATCTAATTATATTCTCCTTTTTTTAGGTTCAATTCAAGGGTAGTTTACGGGTAGTTTTAAATTTTAAAAATAAAAACAACTGACTATCAATAATTTAAAGCTTCCTTCCGGTTCTTAATATTTAGCTTTTCGTAAATATTTTTTAAATGAAACTTTACGGTATTAACAGAAATATTTAATTCAGTAGCTATTTCTTTATTGGTTTTTCCTTTAGAAATTAAGTTAAATATTTCTCTTTCTCTATGACTTAACTTATCTATAGCATTATTTTCTTTTTCTTTTTGAGAACTTTCTAAATGAATTAATTGCTTAGAATAGTTAACAATTTCTTTTCGCATTAGTCTGTTTTCTTCCTTTAATGTTCTCATTCTATATAAAACTGCAAAAGAAAGAATAGCCATTTCTGAAAAAGCACCTATTTTAATACTGGTATTATTTGTATTTAAAAATGAAATTCCTAAAAACTTCAATACATAAAAATCCACTCCAGAAATTAATATAATAACGTAAGCAAGGGTTAGAATTTTTACATACACATTTTTTTTAAATAACAAAACAGAACAAAACCAATATATTGTTAGCAGAAGAAATACCAATATATTTAACACCAATAGAAGGTAGAAGTTTTTAAAGCTAAAAAATAATAATCCAAGAACAACAATAATTGCTCCTACAAAATAACTGAAGTATTTTAATTTAGGATAATATCTATCTAAAAACAAGTAATTACTAGCAAATTTAGATGAAAAAAACGCAATAGCATAGTACGTTAAGATCATTAAAAAAGTATTGATTTTTGTATCGACATTAAAAAAGTTAAGCATGCCATCCATTACAAAAATGGCATAACCAATACTAATTAAGAATAATGCATAATACAAAAAAGCATCATCTTTAAACAAGAAGAAATACCAAATGTTATAAATAACAACTAAAAAGGCAAATCCATAATAAAATCCGTTAAATAGAAGTTGTTTGGTATTTTGCTTAGATTCTTCTTGAACAGTATTCAGCTCAAAAGGTATATACGAATGTAGTGTTGGGGCTACCTTTATAAATACGTCAGAATTTCTATGAAATTGATAACTAATAAAACGTCTTGGAGTTAACTTATTGAATTCTTTTGCATTTTGATATGCATTTACACTATCTATCCTAGAATATAATAGTTTAAAATTATAGTTGATATTGGTAGGGTATTTGGGAATCTTAAACCAAAACACATCATCTGAATAAGGTTCTAAAACATGTTCTTCTAAAAGCTGAAATGGTTTTGTTTGTATTTCTTCTAATGTTAGATTACCAGTAGTATCTTTATATAAATAGACTTCTGACTGCGAAAAAACACAAGTAGAAATAAATAAAAAAACAAAAAATAATTTAAGTTTCATTGATACGCTTTTGTAAAGCAAGCTCCCTAAGATACAAAAACAATGGAAATGTAAAAGCAATAGCTACTAAAAACGTAAGCGGAATTAAAAGCCACCAGTATTTTATTTTCAAACGAAATGACTCTGAAATCATAAAAACAAAAAATACAAAAACCACAATAGATAAATCTGCACCAATAGATTTACCAGCAAAATTCTGCTGTGCATCTTTAAAAAATGCCAAAAATGAAATGTCTTCTGCTGTTTGAAACCACAAAATATTATAATACCAAGTATAGCAGATTCCTATGACGGATAAGATTAAATAGATGTGTTTGAGCTTCA
>CAYPHE010000028.1:4118-16186 GCA_964410075.1 uncultured Polaribacter sp. | reverse complement strand
TTTATCAACTTTAAATTTGCCTCTGGATTAATAACATAATCTTTATCTGGATTTCTAAAACCGATAACTGTACAACCTGTTTGCTTTCGTAAGTCTAAATCTAATATTGTACGTCCGTGGTATTTTTTTGGCAAATCGTCTACATAAATTTCTTCTAAATTTGCAGTAGTTTCCCCTTCAATGGTTAATTGATCTACAAACTCAATTACGTCTGGCGTAGTTACCAAAGAAGCCATATGATCTCCACCTAGTTTATCTGGCATAATTACATTATCGGCTCCAGCAATTTTCAGTTTTTTGTAAGATGTTTCGTTAGAAGCCCTACTTATTATTTTACATTTTTTATTTAACTGACTAGCAGTAAGCACTATAAATAGATTGTTTGCATCAGAAGGTAATGCCGCAATTAAATTGGAAGCTCGTTCTATTCCAGCATCTAATAATGTTTCGTCTAAAGTAGCATCTCCTTCAACATTTAAAATTCCTTCAGCGTCTAGCTTGGCAATCATATCTTTGTCATACTCTACAACCACACATTTTTCATTGTAATTTTCTAGCTTAGAAATGGCTTGTTTTCCGTTTCTTCCATAACCGCAAACAATAGTATGCCCCTTTAATTGTGCTATCTTTTTTTCCACTTTTTTGTTTTTAAAATGCTCGAATATTTTTCCACTTACTAAATACTCTGAAAATGATGAAACTGCATAACCTAATATTGTAATACTGGTTAAAATTAAAAAAATTGTAAAAATCTTGTCTTCTGATGAAAACGGATGCACTTCTGAAAAACCAACTGTAGTTATTGTAATTACAGTCATATATAATGCATCCACAAATGTGTAATCAGATAAAAGCATGTATCCAGAAGTACCTACTGAAATGATTAGCAAGACTAAAAGTAGTGTTTGATAAATTCTAGATTTTAAAAACTTCATAAATTACAAATCGAAAACAGAACTACGTTTGGTATAAATTTTATCCTTTAACTTTAAAACAAATGCAAAGGTTAAGTAAAAGCCAAAAGACAAACCTACTGTAAAGAAAGTAACATAAATAAAATACAAGCGTACATTTGATGCACGCATACCTAATTTATCTGCTAATCTTGCAAATACTCCAAAACCATGTCTTTCAAAAAAATGCCTTATTTGATGCATCTTGTGTTTTAAATTACTAATGCAAGATACTATTTTATGGTTTTATAACTATAAAACTGAATCATATAAATTTCACTTAAAATACATTTTACAACTGTATTTTTTTTACAGAAACTTTAAGAAGCTGGTGCTATAGATTCTTCTTTAAATAAAAAAGGATTAGTTAACTTTGCTTTTCTCTAAAATTTTCTCTTTTTGAAAGATCAAGAATATATTGAAGTTTATGGTGCCCGAGCTCATAATTTAAAGAATATTGATGTTAAAATTCCGCGTGAAAAGTTAGTTGTTATTACAGGTTTGAGTGGAAGCGGAAAATCTTCATTAGCCTTTGATACTATTTATGCAGAAGGACAAAGACGTTATATAGAAACATTTTCTGCCTATGCTAGACAATTTTTAGGTGGATTAGAAAGACCCGATGTTGATAAAATTGACGGGCTTTCTCCTGTAATTTCTATCGAACAAAAGACAACGAATAAAAGTCCTCGTTCTACAGTAGGAACAATTACAGAAATCTATGATTTTTTAAGATTGTTATTTGCAAGGGCTTCTGATGCTTATTCTTTCAACACAGGAGAAAAAATGATCAGTTATACTGATGAGCAGATAAAAGAGCTCATTTTAAAGGATTTTGCAGATAAAAAAATTATTGTTTTAGCGCCATTAATAAAGTCTAGAAAAGGACATTACCGAGAGTTATTTGAGCAAATTGCCAAGCAAGGTTTTGTAAGGGTTCGGGTTGATGGAGAAATTAGAGAAATTGAAAAAGGGATGCGTTTAGACCGTTATAAAACGCACGATATTGAGGTAGTAATAGACAGATTACAAGTTAATGATAAAGTTAGCAAACGAATAGACGAAACTATAAAAACTGCTTTGTATTCTGGCAATAATATTATGATGGTTATTTCTACTGACGAAGAAAAACCCAGATATTTTAGTAGAGAATTAATGTGTCCTACAACAGGAATTGCTTATCCAACTCCAGAACCCAATACATTTTCATTCAATTCTCCAAAGGGTGCTTGTGCAACTTGTAATGGTTTAGGAATTACTAATGAAATCAATCTTAAAAAAGTAATTCCAGATGATTTAATTTCTATAAAAAAAGGTGGAATTATTCCTTTAGGAGAACAAAAAAATAGTTGGATATTTAAACAACTCGAAACCATTGCAGAACGTTATCGCTTTAAACTAACTGATGCTATTAAAAATATTCCGCAAGAAGCACTCGAAATAATTTTAAATGGTGGCAACGAATCTTTTTCGGTAACTTCTAAAACAGCTGGAGTTAGAAAAAATTATAAAATAGATTTTGAAGGCATTTTAGCCTTTATAAAAAATCAGTTTGAAAATGCAGAAAGCAGCTCTATAAAACGTTGGGCAAAAGGCTTTATGGATGAAGTAACTTGTACCACTTGCAATGGAAAACGATTAAAAAAAGAAGCACTTCATTTTAAAATAACTGATAAAAACATTAGTGATTTAGCGCAACTAGATGTTATTGAATTGACCAATTGGTTTGCAAATATCGAAGAAAAATTATCTAACAAACAACTAACAATTGCATCAGAAATTTTAAAAGAAATTAAAACTAGAATTCAGTTTTTATTAGATGTTGGGTTAGATTATTTGACATTAGACAGAACTTCAAAATCACTTTCTGGAGGCGAAGCGCAGCGAATTCGTTTGGCAACACAAATTGGTTCGCAATTGGTTGGTGTGTTGTATATTTTAGACGAACCTAGCATTGGTTTGCATCAAAGAGACAATCAAAAACTAATCGACTCTTTGGTAAAATTACGTGATGTTGGTAATTCTGTTTTGGTAGTAGAACACGATGAAGACATGATAAAACATGCAGATTATGTTCTAGATATTGGACCTGGAGCTGGACGTTATGGAGGTGAAATTGTAAGTAAAGGGACTTTTAGTGAACTAAAAAAACAGAAAACATTAACTGCAGATTACATTAATAAGACAAAGGAAATTAAAATTCCTGAACAGCGCAGAAAAGGAAACGGAAAAACCATTAAACTAAAAGGTGCTTCTGGAAACAATTTAAAAAATGTATCTGTTGAGTTTCCTTTAGGAAAAATGATTTGTGTAACGGGTGTTTCTGGAAGTGGAAAATCTACATTAATTAACGAAACACTGTATCCAATTTTAAATGCACATATTTATAGGGGGGTAAAAAAACCAATGCCTTATAAGAAAATTGAAGGTCTAGAACATGTAGATAAAGTTATAGATATAGATCAATCTCCTATAGGAAGAACACCAAGATCTAATCCTGCAACCTACACTAAAACGTTTGACGAAATTAGAAGTCTATTTGCTAAAACTCCTGAAGCTTCCATTCGTGGTTACAAACCAGGACGTTTTTCCTTTAACGTAAAAGGTGGGAGATGCGAAACTTGCCAAGGTGGTGGAGTTCGTGTAATTGAAATGAATTTTTTACCAGACGTTCATGTAGAATGTGAAGCTTGTCAAGGAAAACGTTTTAACAGAGAAACTTTAGAGATTAGATATAAGGGCAAATCAATATCCGACGTTTTAGAAATGACAATTGATGATGCCACCACATTTTTTGAACATATTCCAAAAATTTATCGAAAATTAAAAACGATTAAAGATGTTGGCTTAGGCTACATTACTTTGGGACAGCAATCTACCACACTTTCTGGCGGAGAAGCGCAACGAATTAAATTGGCATCTGAATTATCTAAAAGAGATACCGGAAATACATTTTATATTTTAGATGAACCTACTACGGGCTTACATTTTGAAGATATAAATGTATTAATGCAAGTTTTAAACAAATTAGCAGACAAAGGAAACACTGTTCTAATAATAGAACATAACCTAGACGTTATTAAACTAGCAGATTACATTATTGATGTTGGCTTAGAAGGTGGAAAAAACGGAGGAACTATTTTAACAACAGGAACGCCAGAAAAAGTGTCCAAACACTCAAAAAGTTACACTGCTAAATTTTTAAAAGAACAATTAAACTAAAAAACTATGACGAATCAAGATAGAAAAATAAGAGAAAAACTAAAGCAAAAAACTTGGAACGAAATTAAAACAAACGATTCTTGGGCTATTTTTAAAATAATGGCAGAATTTGTAGACGGCTACGAAAAATTAAGCAAAATTGGACCTTGTGTTTCTATTTTTGGATCAGCTAGAACAAAGCCAGAACATAAATATTACAAATTAGCAGAAGAAGTGGCTCTAAAACTAACACAAAGTGGTTATGGAGTTATTACTGGTGGTGGACCAGGAATTATGGAAGCAGGTAATAAAGGTGCTGCTGCGGGTAATGGAATTTCTGTTGGACTAAATATAGAACTTCCTTTTGAACAACACTTTAACCCATGGATAGATAAAGACAAGAATTTAGAATTTGATTACTTTTTTGTTAGAAAGGTTATGTTTGTAAAATATTCTCAGGGTTTTGTTATTATGCCTGGAGGTTTTGGAACTTTAGACGAATTGTTTGAAGCTATAACTTTAGTACAGACTCAAAAAATAGGTCGTTTTCCAGTTGTTCTTGTTGGTTCAAAATTTTGGAGTGGCTTACTAGATTGGATTAAAAATACTTTACTTGAAGAAGGCAATATAAGCCCAGAAGATTTAAACTTATTTCGTATTGTAGATACTGCAGACGAAGCTGTAGAGCATTTTAACAAATTCTACGCTAAGTACCAATTAAAGCCTAATTTCTAAATTTTATTTGCCTTTATTTTATTTTAAAATAAAGGCAATAGCTAATAATTTAATACCTATTTTAGGGCGCTGGAAATCTATGTCATTAATCTTCAAAAAAGTATAACTATTCTTCAACATATAATTTGATTAAAAGCTGGCACATATTATTTATTTTATTTTTTGCATCAATTACACATGCACAACATAATATTATTCATATAAAAGCAGCACTAGTTCCAGAAGAAGATATTTTACAAATTCAGCAAGAAATTGTTTTTCATAATACGTCAGATACTACACTTACAAACATATACCTTCATAATTGGGCAAATAGTTATCGAGATAGAAAAACTGCTTTATCAAAACGTTTAATAGAAGATTTTAATAAAAGCCTCTATTTTGCTAAAGAAAAAAACAAGGGTTTTTCAGATATAAAATCATTAACCGTAGATTTTGAAAGTGTAACTTTTAAAGAATGGAATAAAAATGCTGATGTTCTAGAGATTAATCTTTTGAAACCTTTGCAGCCTAAAGAAAAGATTAAGATTAATATTACCTACGTTGTTAAAATTCCAAACGACAGGTATACTGGATATGGAAAAACAAAAATAGGCTATCATTTACGCTATTGGTATATAACACCTGCCGTTTTCAATAAGAAATGGCAATTAATGAGTAATCTTAATATTGATGATTTGTACGAATATGGTACGGATTTTAAGATAGAATTGACCGTTCCAAAACCTTACGTAGTTGAAAGTAATTTATATGCTTACGAAACTAAAAAAGAAACAACTAACGATTACTATTTGGTTGGAAAAAATAAAACAGACATTCTACTAAGTATAAATAAAACATCACAGCTCAAAACATTTAAAACTGATGAAGTTGTAGTTTATACAGACGTTGTTAGTAAAAAGCTAAACAAAAAACTTACTACACAAGTTCTAAATAGAGAACTGTCCTTTTTAGAGAAATATTTGGGCAAATACCCTCACAAAGAAATTTATATCGATAAAGTTACTCAACGTAAAAACCCAATTTATGGTTTAAATCAATTGCCCGATTTTTTAAAACCTTTTTCAGATGTGTTTAAATACGATGTAACTTTATTTAAAGCATTAACAAGACGTTATTTAGAAAACACAATTTTAGTAAATCTTAGGCAAGAACATTGGTTAATAGATGGTATTCATAATTATTTGATGATTGAGTATGTCGAAGAATTTTATCCAGAAGTAAAACTTTTAGGTAAAGTTTCTGATTATTTTTTTATCAATAAATTTAACCTAGCAAAATTAAAGTTTAACGATAAATACCCTTTTTTATACCAAGCTAGTGCACGAACTTTTATAGATCAAGCTTTACGAACTCCAATGGATTCTTTATCTAATTTTAACCGAAAAATAGTTAGTAAATACAAAGCTGGTTTAGCTTTAAGATACTTAAAGGGTTATGTAGGTAAAGAAATTTTAAATTCTTCTTTAAAAGAACTTTATAAAACAAACAAACTAACTCCTATTACTACAGAGAAGTTTCAAAAAATATTATCAAAAAAAACCGATAAAGATTTAGAATGGTTTTTTGATGACTTTGTTAGTACCAATAAAAAAATTGATTATAAAATAGATAAAATCATAAAAAAAGAAGACAGTTTAAAAGTAACTATAAAAAACAAAAGAAATATTACTACACCTGTTGCGCTTTACGGATTAAAAAAAGATAGTATTGTATATAAAAAATGGTTTACAGGTGTAGATAGTCTAAAAACATTTACTATTAAAAATGATAGTTTACAAACGCTTGTACTAAATTACGAAAACTTATATCCTGAATACAATACATTTGATAATTGGACAAAAATTGACAGAAAACTATTTAACAAACCACTAAAATTATCTTTTTATAAAGATATTTCAGACCCTAATTACAATCAGTTTTTCTACCAGCCAAATGCCAGTTATAATTTTTACAATGGCATAATACTAGGAACTAGAATACACAACAAATATTTAATTCCAAGAAATTTTGAATTTCAAATTTTTCCTTCTTATGCTACAAAAAGTAATTCTATAGTTGGTAACGCTAGTTTTCTCTATAATCAATTTTTTGAAGACACTAGTATTTACAAAATTACTTACGGTATTGGAGGAGGAACAAGAGATTTTGCTCCGAACCTATCATTCACTTCTATAACTCCTTTTGTTAATGTTCTATTTAAACGAAAATCTTTACGTGATGCTGGAAGATCTCGTTTACAAGCCAAATTAATTCATATTGACAAACAAGTTGCTGAAGGAGAACCCAAAAAACCAGAAGACAATTACAATGTTTTTAGTTTGCGCTATCAAAACAATAAAATTGATATCATTAAAGAATTACGTTATAGTCTTAGAACAGAATTTGCTCAAAATTTCTCAAAAGCAGCTCTAGACATTAGGTATCGTTCTTTAACATCCTCTAACACACAA
The DNA here is from genome assembly GCA_964410075.1 of uncultured Polaribacter sp. Taxonomy (GTDB): domain Bacteria; phylum Bacteroidota; class Bacteroidia; order Flavobacteriales; family Flavobacteriaceae; genus Polaribacter. The sequence goes on along the minus strand of CAYPHE010000028.1, from coordinate 8,844 downwards.
CTAGATTTTAGATTATATGCAGGAACATTTTTTTCTAATAGATCTGAAGGAAATTATTTTAGCTTTGGTTTAGATAGAGCAAATGATTATTTGTTTGAACTAGATTATTTAGGAAGATCTGAAGAATCAGGTATTTTTAGCCAACAATTTATTATTGCAGAAGGTGGTTTTAAATCGGTTTTACCAACTCGTTTTGCAAACCAATATATGGTTTCTTTTAATTCTAGCTTTGGTTTATGGAGATGGATTGAATTTTACAATGATGTTGCTTTTTTAAAAAACAGAGGAAATGGTATTTTCTTTGCTTATGAAAACGGAATTCGCTTTAATTTTGTGCACCAAATTTTAGAACTTTATTTTCCATTATACTCTAACAATGGATGGGAAGTTTCTCAACCAAATTATCCACAAAAGTTGCGTTTTACCCTTTCTGCTAATTTTAGTGCTATTTATAATTTCTTTAGAAGAGGTTTTATTTAAATACTAAATAAAATATTTTTTAACCGAAAGACTTAAATTTTATACATCTGCTAATTTTAAGTTAAAAAAAAGAAAATTATTCAAACTTTACGTGTATTTATCTATAATTTTTGAAAATCGTTAAATTTTACTATATTTGCAGTCTTAAAAATTGTTGATTTTTATGCTGAAGACCGAACTTGAAAACGATACCCAAAGAATCTCTTTTGAAGAGTTTAAAAAAGAAGTTTTAAATGATTATAGGATTGCACGCATAAGTAGAGAATGTAGCCTCCTAGGAAGAAGAGAAGTTTTAACGGGTAAAGCAAAATTCGGAATTTTTGGTGACGGCAAAGAATTACCACAATTAGCAATGGCAAAAGCCTTTAAAAAAGGCGATTTTAGGTCTGGTTATTACAGAGATCAAACTTTTATGATGGCAATAGATGCCTACACTCCTCAACAATTTTTTGCCGGTTTATATGCTCATACAGACATAAAACACGAACCGATGTCGGCAGGAAGGCAAATGGGTGGGCATTTTGTAACCCATAGTTTAAATGAAGATGGCACTTGGAAAGATTTGACTAAGCAATACAATTCTAGTTCAGATATTTCGCCAACGGCAGCACAAATGCCACGTTTGTTAGGTTTAGCTCAAGCTTCTCAAGTCTATAGAAAAAATAAAGAATTATCTTATAAAACTAAGTTTTCTAATCAAGGAAATGAAGTGGCTTGGGGTACAATTGGTAATGCTAGTACCAGCGAAGGTTTATTTTTTGAAACAATAAATGCAGCTGGCGTATTACAAGTACCAATGGTTATGAGTGTTTGGGATGATGAATATGGAATTTCCGTACACGCAAAACACCAAACAACAAAGGAAAGTATTTCTGAAGTTTTGGAAGGTTTTCAAAGAGATAATGAAAAAGAGGGTTACGAAATTTTTGTTGTAAATGGTTGGGATTATGCCCAATTGATAAATGTTTACAGCGAAGCTGGAAAAATTGCGAGAGAAAAACACATTCCTGTTTTAATACATGTTAAAGAATTAACTCAACCACAAGGTCATTCTACATCTGGTTCTCATGAAAGATATAAAGATAAAGATCGTTTACAATGGGAAAAAGACTACGATTGCCTTGTAAAATTTAGAGAATGGGTTTTAGACTTTGAGCTAGAAACTGAAGCTGGTAGTATCTTAAGCTTTGTTGAAAGTGAAGAAGAACTCATAAAAATAGAAAAAGAAGCAAAAAAATTAGTTGCCACTGCCAAAAGAGATGCTTGGAATGTTTACTACAAAGGAATAAAAAAAGAGGTAAACACTGCTATAGAACTAATTAATAAGGCTGCAACAAAAAGTAAAAATGCTGCTTTTATAAATAAAATTAAAAACGATTTAGCAAATAATCCTGAAGCTATTAGAAAAGATATGCTTTCTGCCGCAAGAAAAACCTTGCGTTATTTAAAGGATGAAAATACTGCTGAAAAGAAAGCCTTACAAAAATTTATAAAAGATTTTCTTGAGTTTTCTTATGAAAAATTTTCCTCAAAACTAACAAGTGAAACTCCTTTTAGCCCTTTATTAGTAGAAGAAAAACTACCAGAATATAAAGAAGAAAAATTAGTTGATGCCAGAATAATTATTAGAGATAATTTTGACGCACTGCTAAAAAAACATAAAGATGTTTTAATTTTTGGAGAAGATGCTGGTTATATTGGAGATGTAAACCAAGGCTTAGAAGGACTACAAAATAAATACGGAGAAGTTCGTGTTGCTGATACAGGAATTAGAGAAGCAAGTATTATAGGGCAAGGAATTGGAATGGCTTTAAGAGGTTTACGACCAATTGCAGAAATTCAATATTTAGATTATCTAATTTATGCAATACAAACTTTAAGTGACGATTTAGCTACACTTAACTACAGAACTTATGGTAAACAAAAAGCTCCATTAATTATTAGAACTCGTGGACACCGATTAGAAGGTATATGGCACGCAGGTTCTCCAATGGGAGGTATTATTAACAACATAAGAGGAATACATCTTTTAGTTCCAAGAAACATGACAAAAGCTGCTGGTTTTTATAATACACTTTTAGAAGGAGATGATCCTGCTTTAGTAATTGAGTGTTTAAATAGTTATAGAATTAAAGAAACATTGCCAACCAATTTAGGTGAATTTAAAACACCTATTGGTTTTGTAGAAACTGTAAAAGAAGGAACTGATATTACAATTGTTTCTTACGGTTCTACATTGCGTTTGGTTCAAGAAGCTGGAAAAGAATTATTACAAGTTGGTATTAATGTTGAAATTATTGATGCACAAAGTTTATTGCCTTTTGATTTAAATAAAGACTGTGTAAAAAGTGTTGCTAAAACAAATAAACTTTTAGTGGTTGATGAAGATGTGCCTGGTGGAGCTTCTGCTTATATATTGCAAGAGATTATTGAAACACAAAACGGTTATCAATATTTAGATAGTAAGCCAGCAACTTTACCTGCAAAATCTCACAGACCTGCTTACGGAACAGATGGAGATTATTTTTCTAAGCCTTCTATAGAAGATATATTCGAGAAAGTTTATGACATTATGCACGAATATAAGCCTAGTGAATTTCCTCCTTTATACTAAGGATTACTAAAAATATTTAAAAACAAAAAGTCGTGATTAAATCACGACTTTTTTTATTAATTGTAATAATAAATCCCCCAATTTCTATTACTTTAATTCAACCAAAGATAAGGTTTGACAATTTATTTGCAAATTAAAATAGAATAAAATTTTACTTTTATCAATCTAATAAGGAAATAATTAAAATTTAATTATATTGTTATTTTGAATTATTAAAAATTAGAGATATTGTTTTTTTTCGATCTATTTTTTGAGTTTTTGTTTCTACAAATTTCGGGATAAAGTAAATTTCTTTTGGCTTTTCGTAGCGAAATAAGTGATCTGTTACATTTTTTTGAATATTATCTTCAATTCCTTCAATTATCAATACTACTTTTTCTCCTAAGACATTATCTGATAAACTTGTTATAAAAAATCTTTGATTTAAATAAGGCTGCAGCTTTTCTTCAATTTTTTCTGGCTGTAATTTTATTCCGCCAGAGTTTATCACATTATCAAATCTTCCTAACCACTCAAAAGAATTATTAGTTACCAGTTGAACAACATCATTGGTTACAATTAATTCTTCTGCAATTGCATCTGCTTTAATAATTAAACACCCTCTTTCATCAATATAAATATTTACATTAGGTAAAATTTTATAAAAATTATGAGTTTGGGTAAAGTTATTAAGCTTTTTTATTGCAATATGAGTAATAGTTTCTGTCATTCCATAAGTAGCAAAAACATTTGTAGAAACTTCTTTTAATTTTTGTTGCAAGCTAAACGAAACCACTCCGCCTCCAACTATTAGTGTTTTTACCTTATGTAGTAATTTTACTGAATTTTCTACCTGTAAAGGAACCATTGCTACAAAATCATAACTTTTTATACTACTTTGCAAAGGCGAAGAACTGGGTTTGGTAACATCTAAATGCCAACCTAAAGTTAGTGCTCTTATAAGCATCATTTTACCCGCAATAAATTCAGCAGGTAAACATAATAAAGCAGTAGTTTTTCGTGGTAAATTGAAATACTTTCCTGTTGCAATTGCAGAATTTACCATGTTTCTTTTCCGCAATGCTATTGGTTTCGGTTTTCCTGTAGAACCAGAAGTATTTACAACAACAGTTTCTTCTACAGAAAACCAATCTTGTAAAAAGTTATAAATTATTGTTGATTCTTTTTTTGAGTATTCTAAAAGACTGGTTTCATCCTGAAAAGACAATCCATTTAACCGAAAATCTTTATGAAATGATGAACTTTTCAATATTAAAAATTTCCTATTTGAGTAATGTGGTTCTCATTATCTGCAATAGTTACTTTTTCTACTTTCCCAAATAATTTTTCTATCCAATTTTCCCAATTGTATTTTTTTGCAAAAAGCAATAACATTAAAGGATATAAAACTAAAACCGGAAAAAACATTTCCCAACCTACAGAAGGTTCTGAAGTATCTATATATAAAGCCTCTGTTTGAAAGACTGTCCAATCTGTAGTTACAAAAAATGCAGCCGTTATATTATTTACAGCGTGTAAGCCTAAAGCAAGTTCCGTTCCTTCGTCCATTAAAGTGGTAATTCCAAAGAAAAAGCCAGTTCCAATATAAAATACCAATGCAATGTAACCTAACTTTTCTATTTCTGGGTTTGC
>CAYPHE010000028.1:0-4018 GCA_964410075.1 uncultured Polaribacter sp. | reverse complement strand
AAGAAAGAAACTGCTACAAGTGTAAAAAAAGGAATGGGTTTAAAATTCCAAATGTAATTTTCTGGAGAGATATAAATACCAATAATTATTGCTAATGATGCAACAATACCCCAAGATATAAAACCAAACCAATATCGTTTCCAATCTATTTTTTTTCTACTAGTTATTAAAGACGTAATTGTTCTTTTATGAATAAACTTTATACAAACCAATAAGGCTATCAATCCTCCAACAAAAGACAGAATCATTAGAAATAAATACAAATTACTATTCATACCTAACTCTGTATACATCGTTTCGCTATGTTTTATAAATTCAGATAAACTTCCTGCTTTTTTAAATGCTACCAATATTAAAGGAATTGGTCCTAAAACTTGCCAACCAAAACCAATAATAAGAATTGAAGTTAACCAAATGTACCAATTGCTATTTCCTTTAAACCCCTGCTGTATAAAATTCATATATATTATTTTTATGATAAGAAATCAGAAATATTTATTCCCCATTTTTTAGAAACGTCGTATTGTAAATTTCCATTTTTTACAGTTAATGGACTTTCAATATTATTTGTAAATAAACTTCCTGTTCCTAACCCTTGAGGTAATTTGTTCTGAAGTGTATAGGTAAATTGTGCAATAGCGTTTAAACCTATATTACTCTCTAAAGCAGAGGTTACCCACCACCCTATCTTATTCTCGTTTGCTAAATTAATCCATTCTTTACTTCCAGAAAAACCACCAATTAAACTTGGTTTTAAAATAATATACTGTGGTTTTATGGTTTCAATTATTTTTCGTTTCTCGTCTAAAGAAAATATACCTATTAATTCTTCATCTAGTGCAATTGGTAAAGGCGTTTTTTCGCACAAAAGTGCCATTTCTTTAAACTGGCCTTGTTTTATAGGTTGTTCTATAGAATGTAAATCTAAATCTGCTAATTGTTCTAATTTCTCCAAAGCATCTTTTGTAGAAAAAGCTCCGTTAGCATCAACTCGCAACTCTATTTCGTCTCTAGAAAATTCATTACGAATTGATTTTAGCAATTTCAATTCGTCTTGAAAATTAATTGCGCCTATTTTCATTTTTATACATGAAAAACCTTGTGCTAATTTATCTTTTATTTGTTGCTTCATAAAAGATTTTTCTCCCATCCAAATTAAACCGTTAATATTAATAACGTCTTTATTTTCTGAAAATTTAGATGGATATAATTGAAAAGCGGTTTTACTTTCTAAAGATAAAAAAGCTTGCTCTAAACCAAACTGAATAGACGGAAACGCTATGAGTTCTAATAATAATTTTTCTAATCCTAAATTTATATTATTACAAGCCCAAGCTAATTTTTCTTCGTAGTTTTCAACATCGTCAATACTTAAACCTCTAAACAAACCCGTTTCACCAATACCTAATTTCTCATCTTGCTGAAGTACAATAAACCAAGTTTCTTTAGTTTTTAAAACACCTCTAGAAGTTCCACTTGGCATTTTAAAATTTAAAATATACTTTTTATAATATGCTTTTACATTCATTATTATAAAGCTTCTACATAGGTTTTAAAATTATCTAAATAGTTTTTATCTTGTTTAGAAAAAACAGATTTAAAATAAGGAAATACACAACTTAGCATGTATGAATCGCTTCTACAGGTTGCCTCTAAAATTATTTTTGTAGTAGTATTGTTTTGAGATTCAAAAATAAAATTGTTCGTTTTCAACATGTTTTCAGCATCAAAAAAAATAATTATTTTTTTGTTGGGTACATAAGCTAAAATACTCTCTGTAATTGTAAACTCTTCTCCATTATTATCTACAATAACTTTATACGAACTTCCTGTTTTTTCTAACTTTTCTTCTATTGGAGCAATATGCTTTACATCTGATATCCAATTACCAGATTTTTCAATCTTTGCAAATTCAGAAAACACATTTTCAATAGGTTTATCAATAGCAACTTCAACATTGTATGAGGTTTCTTTAACAAGTAAACCTGTTGCAAAAAAAACTAATGACAAGCCAATAATTACAGATAAAATGATTTTTATAATCTTCATTTATTTTTATAAGTTGATGTTTTAGAAAATATTTCCCAAACCAAATAAAATAGCAAATAAAAATGTACTTAGTGCTACCTTTTTTAATTCGCCATCTAATGCTGAGGGGTTTTTATTGTTCTTTACGGTAATACAGTTTTTAATTAGTGGAATATAAGCAACTAAAAACAATAACTGAAAAATCGTTTTAAAATTAATGATTACAAAACTTAATGCTGTAATTAAAGAAACTAGAATTAATAGGTAATGATACAATTTTGCTTTTTGTTCTCCCAATTTTACAACTAAAGTGTTTTTATTATTTGATTTATCTTGAATTCTATCTCTTAAGTTATTTAAATTTAAAACAGCAACACTTAATAACCCAACAGAAATGGCTGGTAAAAAAATTAAATAATTAATATTTTTTGTGTACAAAAAAAAGGTTCCTACAACACTTAATAAGCCAAAAAATAAAAAAACAAAAACATCGCCTAATCCATTATAACCATAGGCAGATTTACCAACGGTATATTTTATAGCTGCCGCAATTGATGCTATTCCCAAGCCAAAAAACAGTAATGAATACAAAAAATTATCTTTTCCAAAAGAAACATAAATTAATAATAAAGCAACAATAAGCGTAAAAACAGTAGTTACAATCATTGCAACTTTCATTTGTTGGGGAGATATTGCTCCAGAAGCTACCATTCTAGCTTCTCCTTCTCTATTCTTATCACTTCCTTTTATACCATCTCCGTAATCGTTAGCGAAATTAGAAATTACTTGAAAACCAATAGTGGTTAAAATAGCTAGAATAAAAATCCAATAATTTTTTTCGAAAGACGGAAAAGTAGTAAGTAATTTACCTGAAAAATTAGGAACTGAAAAATGAGCCAAAAAACCACCTACAATAATTCCAGAAACAGATAAAGGTAAAGTGCGCAAACGAGCTGCTTTAATATAGTTTTTCAACATAAAAAATTACTGCAATGCTTTAGAAATATGAATTGGCTTATCGTTTTCTAACGCTTGAACAAAAGCCCCAGGATAAGTTTTTAACACTTTTTCTTTGTACAATTTTGCTTCTTTATAAGTCTGAAAATGACCAATTCTATATTTAGTAAAGTTTCCTTCTTTGTAAACATCTGCGTTTCTAAAATCTTTATGATTATTGTTAGGATTGTGTAGCGCTGCTATTTGAACTGTAAATATAATTGATGTTTCTATTTCTTCATCATCTACAACAGCATCCAAACTTTCTGTATCTACTTTTGTAGGTGCAACAATAGTGTCTTTTATTGTTTCATCTATCTCCTTTTGAGACGCTTTATCTTTTGCGCATGAAAATAATACAGCTATCGTAAGGCAAAAAATAAATAAATGTCTCATGTTTCCTTATTTTAAAGATTATTTGCTTCCGCAATTAATTCAGCAATGTCTTTTACTACAACTTCACTTTCTTTTTCTTTAAACTTTATACCATCTGTCATCATCGTATTACAATAAGGACAACCTGTTGCAATAATTTGAGGTTTGGTTTCTAAAGCATCTTCTGTTCTTAATACGTTTACTTCTTTATCTCCTTTTTCTGCATCTTTAAACATTTGAGCTCCTCCTGCACCACAACACAAAGCTGTTTTTTTATGGCGCTTCATTTCAGTTAAATTTACCCCTAATTTTCGAATTAAATCTCTTGGGCTTTCATAAACTTCATTTGCTCTTCCTAAATAACAGGGGTCGTGAAACGTAACTCTTTTATTTTTTAAAGTAGCGTCATCAATTTTTAGTCTCCCTTCTTTTATCAATTTTTGAATAAATTGTGTATGATGAAATACTTCATAATTGCCTCCTAAACTTGGGTATTCATTCTTAAAGGTATTAAAAGAATGTGGATCGCAAGTAACAATTTTCTTTATCTCATAGCCATTTAATACTTCAATATTCATCATGGCTTGCATTTGAAATAAAAATTCGTTTCCAGCTCTTT
>CAYPHE010000027.1:13312-16343 GCA_964410075.1 uncultured Polaribacter sp. | reverse complement strand
TATTAAAAACAGAATTACAACAAGTTATGGAGCAATTGTGTTGCGAGAAAACTTCGGATTTCCCAGATCATTTAGTAAAATAACTATACAAACAACTAAATACTACAAAAAACCCTGTTAGAGTTAATTCTTAACAGGGTTTTTAATTTACCTTTTATTAGAAAATTGAAGCATCCAATTTACCCAATCTACATTACTAAATACGTTTTTGTTTCCTTGTGCATGATTAGCTCCAGGAAAAGCAACATACTCTACATTTTTATTACCAGCGTCTTTTAAAAGTAAAGTCATTTTTTCGACAGCTGCTACATTTTTTCCATCTTCTCCACCTACCATTCCAAAAACAGGAAGATTGATGAGTTTTTTCATATCAGCATTTTCTGAAATACCTCTAAAACCACAAGGCGAAGCTGCTGCAAAAAGTTCTGGATTTTCTTGAATCCAATCCCAAGTACCAAGTCCCCCCATACTATGTCCCATAATATAAATACGATTTTGGTCTATTTGCTTATAAGTATTAAGTATATAATCTAATATAATGTTTAAAGAAGTAGGATTCCATTTTGCATAGGAATTGGGTTCTAATAATATTAGATTTTTACCAGCCAATTCAGCAAGAGAAAGTCCTTTTACTTTTGCAGAACGTTTTAGTTGCTGTTCAATTGTCCAATTTCTTCCACCAGCACCATGTAGCGATATTAAAAGAGGTAACTTAGCTTTAGTTTCTGTTTTCGGAAAAGCTATAAAAGCAGTATCTTTTAATTTATCTAGTTTAGGATGTATACTTTTAGGCCACTGCAAAAGTTTTACTTCCATATTTTTAAAAGTGTTGTTAATCTCATGTAGCGTTTTTTCTATACTCGTATTTTGACTAAAACAGACTATTGTAAAGAAAGTAAATACCGTAAAAATTAGTTTTTTCATCTTTTAGTTGGTTATTTAAATTTAGTTGAAGATGTAATACATTAAAAGTAGAGCAAATGAATACTAAAACCGTCCTGCTGTTCCCTGACTTTAAAATTTGTATTTACAGTTTTATTGTTGTCACTTAAGTAATACATAACTTTTAAGGTATTTTTAAATACATTTACTAAACAGTATAGTACAGGATGCAAAAATGTGATAGGTATCATATTTTCGTCTTCATGCTCTTTTTGAAAAAAGGACTAATTAAAAAAGAAAATACTAACTAATAACTAAACAATAAATATGAGTGAAACATCAGTAGAAATAGAAGACGTTGGTGGAGGAGAATTTGAAAGAACTCCTGTACCTGCTTCGAAATTAAAAGGTTGGAAATCTTTTTTAGGAATGTATGCAGGTGAACATGCTGCTGGTACAGAATTTATGATTGGTCCATTGTTTTTGGCAGCTGGAGCTAGTTTAAAAGATTTAATATTTGGATTACTTATTGGTAACATTCTAGCTATACTTACTTGGAGATATATAGTAGCTCCAATAGCTGTTTCTAGTAAGTTAACTTTATATTTTCAACTAGAAAAAATTGCAGGAAAACATTTGGTAAAAGTGTATAATGTAGTTAATGGAGTTCTTTTCTGTTTTTTAGCTGGTGCCATGATAACAGTTTCTGCAAGTGCTGTTGGAATTCCTTTTGGAGTAAGTTTTTCTGTTCCAGAAGATATATTCGGATTAAGTAGTCCAGCTTTTTCTGGAATTGTTATTGTTGTAGGTTTGGTAATGGCAATTGTAGCTGCAGCTGGTTATAATACTGTATCTAAATTTGCTAACATTGCTGCTCCTTGGATGATTATTGTTTTTGCTGCATGTGGAATTTCTGCTTTAAGCCAAATGGAAGTTGATTCTTGGGAAACACTACTTACAGAGTGGGATAAAGGAATAAGTGTAGTACAGTCTGTTAATGGTTCTTTAGATTTTGGTTTTTGGAAAATTGTAATTTTTTCTTGGTTATGTAATGCAGCAATGCATTTAGGTATGGCCGATTTATCTATTATGCGTTTTGCTAAAGATGCTCGTGCTGGATGGGGACCTTCTATTGGAATGTTTTTAGGACATTATATGGCTTGGATTTGTGCATCTTTTATGTTAGCAGCTCAAATTAAATTAACTGGCGATATTTCAGCTAATCCAGGTGCTTTAGCTTGGAGTGCTGTAGGTTGGACAGGTATTATTTGTGTAATTATAGCAGGATGGACAACGGCTAACCCTACTATTTATAGAGCAGGTCTTGCTTTTCAAAGTTTATTTTCTCCGAATTCAAAAGCGTATTCTGGAGTAATTTTAGCAGGTGTAATTGCTACAATAGCTGGTATTTTTCCTACACTTTCAAGTAAATTACTAGATTTTGTAGGTCTTTATGGTACTATTTTAGGACCTATGGGAGGGGTAATTTTTGTAAATCATTACTTAGCTAAAAAAATGAATTTTACACAAAATTATGCAGATGAGAAAGGAAGTAGTTTTAATGCAGCTGTTTTATTAGCTTGGGTAATTCCTGTTGCTTTAGGAATGTATTTTATTTTTGCAAAAGGAGTATTTCCTGCTTACGCAGTAATACCTTGTTGGATTGCTTCTAGTTTGTTATATATAGTAATTATGAAACTTCAAAAATCTTAAATTATGAAAATACTAAAATTAATTAGTGGTTTATCAATAGGTGTTTTAATACTATTAGTAAGTATACTTTCATTTTTAGGTAAAATGGAAGCATCTACTGTAAAAATGCTTATGTTAATAGGTACTATTTTATGGTTTGCAAGTACACCTTTTTGGATGAAGGAAGAATAGTTAACATGTATCTCTTGCTATTTTAATATTTTTAGGTAGCATAAACATTTATAATTCTATACAATTTTATAAGTCTGCTTAAATTTATTTAAGCAGACTTTTTTTATTTGAACCTCTTAGGTTATATCAATTAGTATAATTACTAGTCTATGTTAGTTTAAAAAGAGAGTAACTAGACTTTTTCTGAATAGTATAGTTCTTAAAATTTTTAAAATAAGAAAATTACCTATTGAGCAGACTGTATTTGTACAATACATTTGTAGTA
>CAYPHE010000027.1:2726-13212 GCA_964410075.1 uncultured Polaribacter sp. | reverse complement strand
AAAATATCATATCATGAAAAAAATCCTCCTTTTATCCGCATTAATTATTTTAGTTTCAACTGTTAAAGCACAAGAAATCGCTCTTGTTAAGGTAAGTGATTTTAAAGTTTATGAAAGCAGACGAAGCTCTAAAAAAATTGTACCAATTTTAGAAGAAACAGAATATAGTTATAAGTATAATAATGATTTAGTATCTGTTGAATTTAAAGATGGAGAACATGTAGAGTATTTTAATAACAAAGAGCATTACATAAAGTCTAATTTAGAATGGATAGCTTCAGATGAATGCATCATGACAATAAAAGAATCAAATTTACCAGATTTTCCATTTAGAAGAGGTACTAAATTACACATGAAGATTTTAAAGGTTAGAAACGGGAAAGTGTTTTATGAATCTACTTTAGGAGGAAGAACCTGGTCTGGAAAAATGAAAATAAAAGAATAAATAAAATTTACAATTTAGGGGTAGTTTAGCTTATAATAATAAGTTATTTGAAACGAAAGTCTGTTTAATATTTTAAACAGACTTTTTTTATTAACAAGCTATTAGTCAGTTGTATATGTTATTAAAATACCGTGTTAAATTGAAAAATAAGAAAATTACCTATTGAGCAGACTGTATTTGTACAATACATTTGTAGTATAGAATTTAAAAAATATCATATCATGAAAAAAATCCTCCTTTTATCCGCATTAATTATTTTAGTTACAACTGTTAAAGCACAAGATGTTGCAATGGTTAATGTTAAAAATATAGATACCTACGAAAATAAAAGTAGAAGAAGTACAGAAGTAATTCCAGTACTTGAAGAAACAGAATATACTTACAAGTATAATAATGATGAAGTACTTGTTACTTTTAAAGATGGTGAGCATATAGAATACTTCAATAATAAGAAGTATTATATTAAATCTAAATTAGAATGGATTACCAATGAAGAATGTTATATGACAATCCAAGAATCTAATTTGCCAGATTTTCCCTTCAATAAAGGTTCTAAATTACATATGAAGATATTAAAAGTTAAAAACGGAAAAGTTTTTTACGAATCTACTTTAGGTGGTAGAACATGGTCTGGAAAGATGAAAGTAAAAGAAAAAGAATAATTTGAAGTGCTAAAGCATACATAATTGAGGAAAGCTTAATGAAACATTCCCCCAGATTAAAATTTTAGTTCCTTAAGAATAACGATTTATATTAAATATGTTTTAGCACTTTAAAAAATAACACAATTCACAAAAGACAAAAAACTCTGAAATTTTATTTCAGAGTTTTTTGTCTTTTAAAATATTTCAATTGAAAAATAGCTTAACTCTGTTAGTTAAGTAGACGTTTATTAAATGCCGATTTGTAATTTAATGTGATCAATTTTAATAGCTTAAAACAGTTTTTTAGAGTCCTAAAGAATTGTTAGTATAAGTTAGCTTTAAAAGCTTTTGTTTATTTGTAATTACTAATTTTTAGTATCTGAAAAGATTTTTTTTTAGACCTTATGTAGAAATCTAAATATCAATAACAGAAATCGTATTTACGATTTACTCCTTAAATTATTTTCAATCAAAATGTATTTTGATTTTAGTAACGTTTGAAATGGCATTATTTTAATTAAATGGCTTAATAAGATATAAAGGATATTTTTTATCCATTACAAACACAGAATAGACTTAAAGAAACCTAGTTAGCGAACCATTAGATGGAAATAATACTCTAGTGTAAATTAAAAAATCTCAATGGAGTTAGCTCCATTGAGATTTAAAATATTTTAAATTTTAATAATCTGTACTATCCTTTAGTTGCTTTTTAATTTACTAATCAGATCATCAAACCCATTGGATTTGTCAAAAAAAGCTGTAGCACCATATTTTAAACATATATTTCGCAATTCTGTATTAGTAGAAAATACGTAGACTTGTTTTTGTATGTTTTTTTCTTTGAGCCACTTTAGTATCTCAATACCGTTTCCATCGGGTAAACTAAGATCTAGTGTAACTTTCTCAAAGTTTATTTTATTTAGAAAATCAAAAGCTTCCTTAAGTGTTTTAGATAATTTTATCTTTTCTATTTGTTTTATTTCTTTAGTAGCACTAACAATTTTTTCTCCAATGTAAGCATTGTCTTCTATTACTAGTAAATTATACGGGTCTATCTCCAAAGTATATGTTTTTAAATTGTTATAGAGGGCTTTACCAAATATAAGACGTTTATTTAGAAACAAAAATAAGCAATATGCATATTATCAATATAATATTAAAAAATTAGCTAAAAGTCTAAAGAAGTCAATCCTTTTTGAATAGCGTACTTTGTAAGTTCTGGAATAGTGTACAGATCTATCTTTTTCATAATATTATTTCTATGTACATCTATTGTCTTAGAACTTAAAAATAATTTTTCTCCAATTTCTTTAGATGAATTTCCTTCTGCAATTAATTGTAGCACCTCTTTTTCTCTTGAACTGAGTGTTCCATTTGATAAATCTTCCCCCTTTTTTAAAGTTATTAAAAATTCTTGATCAACATTTTTTGCCAAATACTTTTTATCGTGCATTACCGTAGTTATTGCTGTAATAAATTCGTCAGCATCACCATCTTTTAAAAGGTAAGCGTAAGCACCAGCTTCAAACATTCCTTGAATAAATTGTTTGCTAGAATACATAGAAAGACCAATAACTTTTATTGATGAATTTGTTTTTAGAATTTGATTAGTTGCTTCTAAACCATTCATATCTGGCATAGAAACATCTATAATAGCAACATCTGGTTTTAGTTTAGCACATATTTTTACAGCGTCTCTTCCGTTAGAAGCCTGAGCAATTACTGTCATATTAGACTTTTTGTCTAAAATATTTTTTAAACCATCTCTAAATAATTGATGATCATCAACCAAAAGAATTTTTATTTCGTTTTTATTATTCATTATTAAAGGGTATTGAGATGCTTATTTTTGTTCCAGCATTAATTTCAGAGTCAATTATAAATTTTCCTTTTAGGTTATTAACACGTTCTTTAACAGTAAAAAGACCAAAACCAGAGCCAGTTGCTGTTTTATTTCCAAAATTGCCTAATTCTTTAGTGTCAAACCCTATTCCGTTATCAATTACATGAATAATAACTTCTTTTTCAGTTTTATTAATATTTACATTTATAATAGTGGCTTTGGCATATTTTATAGCATTTGCTAATACTTCTTGCACACTTCTGTATAAAATAATAGATTTAGTTTCATTTAAATTGACACTTAATAAATCTGTTTTTAGCTTAAATTTAATCTTGTGTTTTTCTTCTAAATTTTCTAATAACCAATTTACTGCCTCAATAATACCTAGCTGATATAAAATTGGAGGAGATAGTTCAAAAGTAATTTTTCGGCTGTTTTCTAATGCATCTGTAATATGAGATTCTATAAAATCTAAATCATCTTCAATACCATTTAATTCTTGTTTTTTCTGTAAATAATTTATTTTCATTTTAGAAATAACCAATGCTTGACTCAAATTGTCATGAATATTAGATGCAATTTGACGTTTTTGTTTTTCTTCGATTAAAGTTATTTCATTTGTTAATCTTTGTAGAGAGCTTTGGTATTCTTGAATTCTTTCTTTTGCCAATACCCACTCTGTAATATCTCTGGTAGAACTTACAAAGTAATTTATTTGCCCTTTTCTATATACAGGTGTAGCTAAAGATTCTAACCAAACATAATGCCCAGATTTGTGCAATGCTCTAAAAGGAAAAGGTTCGCGCGTTTTTTTCTCTTTCATTCTAATTTTTAAGAGATTGGCATCTTCTTCATGAATAAGTTGAAAAGCTTTTTTTCCTAAGAAATCAGTTTTTTCGTACCCTAAAATATTTTTAATTGATGGGGTAATATATCTAAATGTAGAATCAGATTCATGCAAACAAATAATATCACTAGTGTTATTGGCTAGTAATAGTTGCATTTCTTGATTTCTTTTATTTTTTTCTCTAATTAATTTTTGTTCTGTAACATCTTGAAAAATACCTTTTAAACCAATTACCTCTCCATTTTTATTGGTAACAGGGTACCCTATGGTATTTACCCAAAGTTTTTCTTTTTTAGCATTTTGAAATCGTAATTCTAAATCATATTTTTTATTTTTTGCAATACTTTCTTCTATAGCATTGGTTAAGGTTTCTTTAGAACCCTCAATAAAAAAATCCAAAGCTTCATTTAGAGTAGGCAATTTTCCAACAGGCAATCCATGAATTTTAAAAACTTGATCAGACCAAGTTACTTTTTGAGTAATTAAATCAATACCCCAGCCTCCAATTTTTGCAATTTTAGCAGATTCTTTTAAGAAAAATTCGCTCTGCTCTATATTAAATATTTTATTTTTTAATTCTTTTTCTCTTAATAATAATTCATGCTCTCTTTTTTTCTGTTGTGTAATGTCATTCATTATAGCCAAAGCCCCCAACTTGTTGCCTTTCTTATCTAAAAAGGCTGCACCGTTACACATTACGTATCTTGGTTTTTGTCCTTTAGCTTTAATAATCATTTCTTGGTTCACTACTTTACCTTCGTTAAAAGCTTTTACAAGAGGAATTTCGTTAACTTGAAGAACTCTATCCGAAATAGGATCGTGTAAGCCATAATTTTCTGCCCATTTTTCTGAAGGAATTTTTAAAACATCAATACCATGCCATTTTGTGGCGGTTTTATTAAACAACACCAATTTGCCTTCTTCGTTACAAGCTACAATTCCAGCAGGATGATTATTGGTCATTGTATAAGCAAAATCATTTCTCTCTTTCTGTTTTTCTTCAATTCTTTTTTTTCTGGTAATATCTTTAATAACTCCTACTGCTTTTAAAAGCGTGTCGTTTTCATCATAAATTAATTTTGCTTTAACAGAAATAATTTTTTGATTAGATCTATTGTAAGGCTGTATGGTAAATTGGGCGTTACTTTTTTTACCTTTTTCTAAAAGAGTGTTAATAGCACTTAATAACAACTCTTTGTTTACAATGCAATTTTCAAGTAAATTAGTTGTAATATTAGTTTTATTAGGTTTGATGCCAAAAATTCGAAACACTTCCATTGAAGCCCAAAGTTTTTTGGTTTCAAAATTATATTCGAAATTACCAGATTTATCTATTTGCTGGGCACTAATATATTTTTGTTCATTTTCTTTTAGAAGAATCTCATTATTTTTAGTAGCTGTAATATCTGTATAGGTTGTATAAATTTGATGTGGCTTGTTGTTATTTCCATTAAATAAAGGAATACAATCTATTTTAATCCAATGGATATTCGTCTTTTTTTCGTTTAAAAAACCTACAATTTTATTTAGGACTGGTTTTCCTGTTTCTAAAACTTTTGTACAAGGAAAATGTGCTACAGGGTGTTGGGAAAAATCTTCATATACAAATTGTCTATTAGAATCATAGGGTGTTTTTCCCCTGATTTCTGTTGAAGTATAATTTAAAATATTTAATGCAGCAGTATTTGCATCTGTTACTTTTCCTTTGTTATCTTGGTAAATTATACCAAGTGGTAAATTTTCAAATAATGTTTGAAATTTATTTTTTTCATTATTTGAATGCGCTTTATTTTTTGATATTTCTTGCATTGGGGGTAATTCTTACTATTAATTTTAATAAAGATGTTTATTTTTAAGGCATAATATATTTTTAGTTGGTATAAAAAAACTGTTCTTATAAATTAAGAGCAATTTTTTATGAAGCTCATATTTTACTTAGTTAAATTATAACAAATTAATGAGAATTGGTAGAAATTTAGTATTTAAAATATATATAATTGAATTTTACACTAAAGTTTATTTTATAAAAAAACCTGTAAAACAGTAGTTTACAGGTTTGTATCTTTTTTAAGAAGTGTGTTTTTTCTAAAATCCTTGAGCTATTTTTTCAAGGTTTTTACTGTCTAATATTTCAATTTCTTTACCATGAAAGCTTATTAATTTTTCCTTTTTAAAACCAGATAGCAAACGAATAGCAGATTCTGTTGCCGTACCAATAATATTGGCAATATCTTCTCTAGACAAGTAAATATCTAAACTTCCATTTTCTTTAATTCCAAACTTTTTATGAAGGTTTAACAAGGTTTCTGCCAAACGTTGTTTCACTGTTTTTTGAGCCATGTCTACAATAACGTTATCTGCTAACTTTAGTGTTTTTGCCATATCCTTTAAAACTCCCATTGTAAAATTGGGGTTTTTTTCTAAATCCTTTATAATTTCTTCTTTTGGAATAAAACAAATTTCAAGGTCACTTAAAGCTACAGCGGTCAAATTAGAAGTTTCGTCAGAAATTAAACTACGATGTCCAATTAAATCTCCTTTTTTAATTAAATCAACAATTTGGTTTCTACCATTCTCACTCATTTTAGAAACCTTACACACCCCATCTTTAATACAAAAAACCCCATTTATATGTTCTCCTTCTTCAAATATTACCTCACCTTTTTTTATGATTTTAGAAGTTTTACAGGCAGATATTCTAACCAATTCATCTTTGGTTAGGTGTTTTAAAGTATTAAATTGACGAATAATACATTGTTCACATTTACTCATAATGCAGCGAGTTTTGGTTACTCAAATATATTAGAAAAAGCTGATAATTATCATTTTTTAACACTCTCTATTACAAGAAATTTGCTTCAGGCAAAAGAGTAAATATGAAAAATTCACAGTGCTTTCATTGTGGGGATGATTGTGATGATGAGTTAATACAATTTGATGAAAAAAAATTTTGTTGCAATGGTTGTAAAACCGTTTATGAGATTTTTTCAGATAATAATTTAACCTGTTATTACGATTTTCAAGACAATCCAGGGGCAGTTCCGAATGAAATTAAAGGGAAATACGATTTTTTAGATAATACAGAAATCGTAGAAAAATTGGTTGAGTTTAATGGAGATCATACTCAAATTATTAACTTATATATCCCTCATATTCATTGTAGTTCTTGTATTTGGGTTTTAGAGAACTTACACAAATTACAAAGTAATATTACTGTATCTACAGTAGATTTTCCTAAAAAAACAGTAAGAATAACTTATAAAAATAAAGCCGTTTCTTTAAAAGAAATTGTTTTACTGTTAAGTACTATCGGCTACGAACCTTACATTAGTTTAGAGGATTACGAGAGTGGAAAAAAGAAAGTAGACCGAAATTTATTGTACAAGTTAGGCATTGCTGGCTTTGCCTTTGGTAATGTTATGTTTTTGTCTTTTCCAGAGTATTTTGAAGTTTCTGGGTTTTGGTTAGAACAATACAAAAATGTATTTCGCTGGTTAATGTTTGTTTTTTCATTACCAGTAGTTTTTTATGCTGCTCAAGATTATTTTATTTCTGCTTACAAGGGTGTCAAATCAAAAATACTAAACATAGATGTGCCAATTGCATTAGGTGTTTTGGTTTTATTTGTTAGAAGTTCTGCCGAAATCATTTTAGATTTAGGAACAGGTTTTTTCGACAGCTTAACTGGTTTGGTTTTCTTTTTACTATTAGGTAAATTCTTTCAGCAAAAAACATATAACTTTTTATCTTTCGAAAGAGACTATAAGTCCTATTTTCCGATAGCGGTAACTAAAATTCTTACCGGTGGAAAAGAAGAGAACACACAAATTTATAAAGTTAAAAAAGGAGATCGCTTATTAATTAGAAACCAAGAATTAATTCCTGTTGACGGTATTTTAATAAATGGAAGTGCAAAAATAGATTACAGTTTTGTTACTGGTGAAGCTGATGCTGTAACTAAAAACTCAGGCGATAAACTATATGCAGGAGGTAAACAACTAGCTGGGGTTGTAGAAATGGAAGTACTAACCTCTGTTTCTCAAAGCTATTTAACACAGCTGTGGAGTAACGCAATTTTTAATAAAGATAAGAATTCCTCTTTTAAAACACTTACAGATAAAATCAGTAAAAACTTTACAATTTTTGTGCTTTCCATTGCTGTTTTGGCGACTACTTTTTGGCTGTTTCAAGATGCATCAAAAGCCTTAAATGTTTTTACAGCAGTGTTAATTATTGCTTGTCCTTGTGCAATTGCACTAGCAGCCCCTTTTACTTTAGGAAATGTTCTAAGAATTTTTGGGAAACATAAATTTTATATAAAAAATGCGACTGTAATTGAGCAATTAGCTTCTGTAGATACGCTAGTTTTTGACAAAACAGGAACGCTAACTACCAACACTAAAAACACAATTTCCTATAAAGGAGAACAATTAATTAATACTGATAAGCAATTGTTAAAAAGTGCTTTACGAACTTCAAACCATCCTTTAAGTAGAAATCTTTACAATAAGTTTAAAGAAGAAGAAACGTTAGAATTAGAAACTTTTAATGAAATAGTTGGTCAAGGAATAATAGCAAAAACTAGAACAAAAGAGATAAAGTTAGGGGCTGCTTCATTTGTAAATGAAAGTATCGGAAAAACAACATTCGATACTTCAGTTCATGTAAGTATTAATAATAATTACAAAGGAAAATTCACTTTTAAAAATAGTTACAGAAAAGGATTAAAAGAAGTTTTTAAAGCATTGAAAAAGAACTATTTATTAGCTGTGATTTCTGGTGATAATACTGGGGAAAAGAAATATTTAGAGCGGTTGTTGCCAAAAAAAACAAGGTATTTATTCAACCAAAAACCAGAAGATAAACTTAACAAAGTTGCAGCAATGCAAGCAGAAGGTAAAAAAGTAGCTATGATTGGTGATGGATTGAATGATGCAGGTGCATTAGCACAAAGCAATGTAGGTATTGCTTTGGCAGAAAACAGTAATGTATTTACACCTGCCTGCGATTGCATTTTAGATGCAAGCAAATTTAAAAATATCCCTCAGTTTTTGGCTATTTCTAGGCAAGCAATTACAATTATACAATACTGTTTTGTATTGTCTTTGTGTTACAATTTAGTAGGATTATACTTTGCCGTTTCTGGACAATTAATGCCAGTTATTGCAGCAATTTTAATGCCTTTAAGCTCTATAAGTATTGTGGTTTTTACAACCATTGCTACTAATTTGTTAAGTAAGAAGTTAAAAGAAGATTATTAAAAGAGAGTGCTAAGATTTTTTTTTAAAGAAGATCTTTCATTCGTGAATTTGTGGCTAAGTCAAAAAAATAAAATAGATAAAATGAAATCTTTAATCCAAAAATATAACGTTCCAGGACCAAGATATACCAGTTACCCTACGGTACCTTATTGGAATAAAGAAGGAATCGATACACAAGACTGGATCAATTCAGTACAAACATCGTTTACAGAAAGCAATCAAAAAGAAGGTATTAGTATTTACATTCATTTACCATTCTGCGAAAGTTTATGTACGTTTTGTGCTTGCCATAAACACATTACGAAAAGGCACGAAGTAGAGGAACAATATATTATTACGGTACTTAAAGAATGGAAATTATATGTCAATTTATTTGATAAAAAACCAATTGTAAAAGAACTACACTTAGGAGGCGGAACACCAACATTTTTTTCACCTAAGAGTTTAGAAAAATTAATAAATGGAATTTTTGAGCTAGCAGAAAAGCACTCAGAACATGAGTTTAGCTTTGAAGGTCATCCAAACAATACTTCTAAAAAACATTTAGAAACTTTGTTCAATTTAGGGTTTAGAAGAGTAAGTTTTGGAGTACAAGATTATAATGAAAAAGTACAAGTTGCAATTCATAGAACTCAATCTTTTGAAGCCGTTAAAAAAGTAACGCTTTTGGCTAGAGAAATTGGTTACACTTCAATCAGTCACGATTTAATTTTCGGTTTACCATTTCAAACCAAAGAAAATGTAATTTATACCATAAACAAAACCAAAGAATTACAACCAGATCGAATTTCATTTTACAGTTATGCACATGTGCCTTGGGTAAAGGGAGTTGGGCAACGTGGTTTTAACGAAGCAGATTTACCCAAAGACGATTACAAAAGAGAATTGTATGAAATAGCAAAAAAACAATTTGCAGACTTAGGTTATGAAGAAATTGGCATGGATCATTTTGCTTTAAAAACAGATAGTTTGTATAAAGCAATTGAAAACAAAACACTACACAGAAATTTTATGGGCTATACCGCTAACAAAACCCAATTGATGCTTGGTTTAGGCATGTCAGCAATTTCAGATTCTTGGCGAGCTTTCGCACAAAATGTAAAAACAGTTAAAGAATATCAAACTCTAGTAGAAAGAGGCGAATTTCCAATTTTTAGAGGTCATTTACTAACCGAAAACGATACTGAAATTAGACGACATATTTTAAATCTGATGTGTCATTTTTCCACTACGTGGGATGAAAATACGGATCAAAAAAATCAGATAGAAAAAGGAATTTCATTATTGGAAGAAATGCAACACGATGGTTTGGTAAAAATCAATCAAAAATCAATAGAAATTCCACAAGAAGCTAGGCCATTTGTAAGAAATGTTTGCATGGCTTTTGATGCACATTTAATAGCTAACAAACCAGAAACACAGTTGTTTTCTATGACTATTTAG
>CAYPHE010000027.1:0-2626 GCA_964410075.1 uncultured Polaribacter sp. | reverse complement strand
TGTCATTACGAGGAAGAATGACGAAGTAATCTTTTTCTTATTAAAAAGATTGCCACACTCGTACCTCGTTCGCAATGACATCATAATATAAATGTGAATTCGTACCAGAAAAAAGACAAGTATGACAATTATCATGTTTTAAAAAAACAACCAAAACTACCTTTGAAGTATCAATTATCAGGCAAGATATGAGCGTAATATATTTACTACTAACACTAAGTATTTTAGTGGCAATCATTTTTTTTATTGCATTTATTTATTCTGTAAAAAAAGGTCAGTACGATGATTCGTATACACCATCTGTTCGTATGCTTTTTGATGATGAATTGGTAGAAGTTAATCCAGAAAAATCAACCAAAAACTAAATTTTAAATTATGGAAATACAACAATTTTATTATGACAATAAAATCGTTAAAAAGTTTATCTACGCTACTTTACTTTGGGGTATTGTAGGTTTTTCAGTAGGTTTATTGTTGGCATTTATGTTTTTATTCCCAAACTTAACAGACGGAATTTCGTGGTTAAGTTTTGGTCGTTTAAGACCCTTGCACACCAATGCTGTAATTTTTGCTTTTGTAGGTAATGCTATTTATGCAGGTATCTATTATTCGTTACAGCGTTTGTTAAAAGCAAGAATGGCAAGTAACTTTTTAAGCAATTTTAATTTTTGGGGTTGGCAAGCTATTATTGTTGCCGCTGCAATTACACTTCCTTTAGGAATTACCACTTCTAAAGAATACGCAGAGTTAGAATGGCCAATAGATATTGCTATTGCATTAGTTTGGGTGGCTTTTGGGGTAAATATGATCTGGACAATTTTAAAAAGAAGACAGCGTCATTTATATGTAGCCATTTGGTTTTACTTAGGAACTTTTGTAACCGTGGCTGTGCTTCATATTTTTAATAGTTTAGAATTGCCAGTAAGCTTTTTAAAATCATATTCTGTTTATGCAGGAGTGCAAGATGCATTGGTACAGTGGTGGTACGGGCATAATGCTGTTGCATTTTTCTTAACCACTCCATTTTTAGGGTTGATGTACTATTTTGTGCCTAAAGCTGCCAACAGACCTGTATATTCCTACCGTCTGTCAATCGTACACTTTTGGTCACTAATCTTTATTTATATATGGGCTGGTCCACACCATTTATTATACACTGCTTTGCCAGATTGGGCGCAAAATTTAGGAGTTGCTTTTTCGGTAATGTTAATTGCACCTTCATGGGGAGGTATGATAAACGGATTGTTAACCCTGCGTGGAGCTTGGGATAAAGTTCGTACAGACCCCGTTTTAAAGTTTATGGTAGTTGCAATTACGGGTTACGGTATGGCAACTTTCGAAGGGCCAATGTTATCTTTAAAAAATGTAAATGCCATTGCACATTTTAGTGATTGGATTATTGCTCACGTTCACGTTGGCGCATTAGCATGGAATGGTTTCTTCACTTTCGGAATGTTATACTGGCTAATACCAAGAATGTTTAAAACAACTTTATATTCTAAAGCATTAGCTAACGTACATTTCTGGATAGGAACTCTAGGAATTATCTTATATGCTCTACCAATGTATGTAGCAGGTTTTGTACAAGCTTCTATGTGGAAACAATTTAATCCTGATGGGTCTTTAGCTTATGGAAATTTCTTAGAAACTGTAAACGAAATTATTCCAATGTATTGGATGAGAGCCATTGGTGGTACCATGTTTATTATTGGGGCAATTGTAATGTTGTACAATGTTGTAAAAACAGTAAAACAAGGTAGTGGAGTAGAAGACGAATTAGCTGAAGCAGCTCCATTAACCAAAGTGTCCAAACACAGAACAAAAGGAGAAGGGTACCACACTTGGTTAGAAAGAAAACCAATTAAATTAACGATTTATGCTACTATAGCTATTTTAATTGGTGGTATTGTTCAAATTGTACCCACATTATTGGTAGAATCTAACATTCCAACAATAAGTAGTGTAAAGCCATACACACCATTAGAATTAGAAGGTAGAGACATTTATATAAGAGAAGGTTGTGTTGGGTGCCACTCGCAAATGGTTCGTCCTTTTAGAAGTGAAGTAGAACGATATGGAGAATATTCAAAAGCAGGTGAATATGTGTACGATCATCCATTTTTATGGGGAAGTAAACGTACAGGACCAGATTTACATAGAGTTGGTCAAAAATATTCAGACAGTTGGCACTTAAACCACATGTACGATCCGCAAAGTACATCGCCAGGCTCTATAATGCCATCTTACAAATGGTTGATAAGAAATAAACTAGATGTTTCTGATACTGAAGCTAAAATGGAAGCTATGGTTTCTTTAGGAGTTCCATACTCTAAAGATGAAATAGCCAATGCAAAAGAAAGTATGAACATCCAAGCTAAAAAGATAGAGGGGAATTTATATGCAGACCCCGATTTTGCAAAAAGTTACGAAGCTGATAAGAAATATGCTTCAGAAAACGGACTGCCATTTGTAGAAATGAAAGACAGAGAAATTGTTGCAGTAATTGCTTACATACAACGTTTAGGAACAGATATTAAAGTGAAAGACGAACAAAAAATAACTAAAAACAACTAGTCATGTTAAAGTTTGTAAAAAACCATATGGAAAGTATTACTGGAATAGAAAT
>CAYPHE010000026.1:0-16588 GCA_964410075.1 uncultured Polaribacter sp. | reverse complement strand
TCTCCTACTTCACCGGAATCTCTAAAACCACTTTAGTTCCTAGGGCATTTTTATTCTCATCAATCAAATCTTGAAAAGTTAAACTAAAGTTTTTATCGGTATTTGAAACAAAGTTTTGCAAACGTTCTTTGGTTAATTGAATACCAATAGATTTTCTATGTATTGTTTTTTGAGCTTTTATTTTGGCAGCAGCTTTTCTTCCAATTCCGTTATCTTCTATATGCACAACTACCAATTCAGAATCGGTTTTATGAATACTAATTTTGATATTTTTAGAATCTTTCTTAGAAGACAAACCGTGCCATAAAGAGTTTTCTAAAAAAGGTTGTAAGATTAATGGAGGCACTTTTATGCTTAATAAATCTATAGTTTTATCAACATGAATTGTATACGTGATTTCGTTAGAAAAACGAATATTTTCTATATTTAAATACAACTCTATTATATTTAACTCCTCTTGTAACGTTATTTCTTTAACGTATGATAATTCTAAGATTTTACGAATTAACTTAGAAAATTTATTTAAATAATGTACCGCATTTTTCTGCTCGTTATTTATAATATAATGCTTAATTGAATTTAGTGCATTAAAGATAAAATGTGGATTCATTTGACTTTTAAAAACAACTAATTTTAAGTTTTCTAATTCTTCTTTTAGTTGAATTTGCTGATTTAATACAGCTATTTTTTCTTGAAGATCGGTGTTTATTTTTTCTTTAAGTAATTCGTTTTCCTCTAACTTTAAAATCAATTTATTCTTAGCTTCATTACGTTCTAAAAGCACTTCTTTTTGACGCAACCCAACACCTAAAGAAAAGAATACGTTTTCTAAAACTATACCCACATAAAAAATACCATAGGCAATATTTTCATCTGGCGTAAATAAACCAAAATCCATAATTAAAATAGTAATCAGCGAAGACAAAAACAGGATAAAAGAACCTATTAAAATGTAGAATTTTGTTTTTTCTGGAGTCTTATAAACCAAGTAAAAACAATACAATGTTTGCAAAAGAATAATAGGAACATAAACAGTTATATAACACTGAGAAAGAAAATTGTTATTTCCAGAAATTACGGTTGTAAAAAAACAAACTACTCCTAAACTTAATAAACCTATTAAAATTTTAGAGATAATTTTTTCTTGTTTAGGGTGATGTTTAGTGAAATTTAAAAATCGAAATGCAAAAAAGTAGTAAGCAATATTGTACAACCAAACTCCAAATAAATGGGTTTCTCTAAAAAACGGTTTTACAGATTGAGTTAACGACGCTAAAAAATCGTTTTCGGTAAAAGTTACATAACTAATAAATATTAGCAATGTGTAAATCGCATAAAAAATAAAGGTTCTACTTTTATGTTGAAAGTATAGCAGAAAGTGATATACAGAAATCATAAAAATAATACCCAAAACAAAAAGTAATAATCCGTTTTGGTGCGGATTAAAGGCTAATGTTTTTATGTAAGCAGATAAAACCACCAAATTAAATTATCAAAAATTAATACTTCTAAAAAGTATGATTATGTTATAGGAATTCTTAAAGCAACTTTAGTTCCGACTGCATTTCTATTTTCATCAAACAAATCTTTAAATTGTAAACTAAAAGGATTTTTAAAATCTTGAATAAAATTATTTAAGCGTTCTTTGGTTAATTCTATTCCAATAGATTTTTTATTAATTGTTTTAGACGATTTTATTTTTGCTGATGCTTTTCGTCCAATTCCATTATCTTCTATATCTATTTGAATAAAATCTTTAGAATGTTTAAAAATTGAAACGACTACTTTTTTATTACCTTTTTTAGAGGACAAGCCATGCCAAAGTGCATTCTCTAAAAAAGGTTGCAACACCAAAGGTGGTACTTTTATAGTAGATAAGTTCAATCCGTCATCAACCTTAAATTCGTATTGTATTTCGTTAGAAAAACGAATGTTTTCTATGTTCATATACAAATCCATAGTGCTTAATTCTTCTGCCAAAGTAATTTCTTTTACTTGAGAAGATTCTAAAATTTTACGAACCAGTTTAGAGAATTTATTTAAATAATGAACGGCATTTTTCTGTTCGTTATTTATAATATAGTGTTTTATAGAATTTAATGCATTAAAGATAAAATGCGGATTCATTTGTGCCCGTAACATGTCTTGTTCTAACGTAATAATTCGTTTTTCTTTAGTTAACAAACGTTGTCTATACAAAAAATAAGCAACTGCAAAAATTGATAGTATAATAACAAAAACTACAATTAAAATGGTTCGGTTTTTAGAGAGCTGTAAACGTGCAATTTCGTTTTGTTTGGCAAGGTTTTTTATTTGATTGTTTTGCCGTTCACTATCGTATTTAATAATTAAATCGTTAACATATTGTATATTTCTTTCATTGGTTATTTTTTCATCAAATTCTTCTGAAAGTTTATAATACGTTAGTGCTTTTTTATAGTCTTGCTTTTTTTCGTTTAATTCAGCTAAGTTGTTATAGGCATCTGAAATTGAAGTTGCAAAATTGTATGTTTTAGAAATTTCTAGTCCTTTTTCTAGGTTTTTTTCTGCTATATTAAGTTGATTTAATTTAGACTGTGCCCAACCTAAATTGATATAGTGATAGGCAAGAAATTCTTTATTCCCTAAGTTTTTAACGTCCTCAAAATTTTCGTTAATTAACAGAATAGCCTCTTTGGGTTTATGCTGTTTTATAAAAATAGTTGCAATACTACTTTTACAAATTATTAAGCCAAATGTATTATTAATCTTTACATTAATATCTGTAGATTTTTGGTAATACTCCAAAGCCTCTTTAATATTTCCTTGCGCTTCTTTTGCATAACCAATATTATGATTGTTTATGGCCAAGCCCAATTCGTTACCAATACTGGCTTCTATTTTCATAGATCGTTTAAAACGTTCTATTGCCAAATCGTATTGCTTTAGCAACAAGTATATATTACCCATACTGTTTAGTGAAACTGCAGTACTTCTTTTTAAACCCAAACCGGGTTCTTCTACTTTATCTGCTAACGATAATGCTTCATGATTATAATCTAAAGCCGTTCTATTGGCATCAATTTTTCTATAATCTACACCCAACATGTTTAAACTAAACACTCGAAACTCAACACTATTGGCTTTTTCTGCTGTTTGTAAAGCTTGCTTATGAATAGCTATTGCTTTTTGATATAAAGAATAGTTTCTATATTGAATTCCTAATAAATTTTCACAATATGTTTTCCCATCAAAATAATTAGCTTTTTCAAAAATGGTTATCAATTCTTTTAACTGGGTTGTATCTCTTCGAAACGGACGCAAATAGTAATTAATTGCTTTGTAAGTAACTGGCTTTGTTTGTAAAATGCTATCAACCTGAACAGACAAATCTGGTTTTTTCTTTTGGGAAAATCCAGAAAAAACAAGTAAAAAAAGTAAATAGGGAATATAATTTTTCATGTAAATTTTGTGCTATAATTTTTCTAAGAATTCCGATTTTCGTTGTCTCGAAACCGGAATTTTCTCATTGTTTTCTAAGATAACGTAACCGTCTGCTTTTAAAAATTCTTTTATTTTACTTAAATTGATAATAAAAGAATTGTGTATTCTAAAAAAGTGATCTTTTGGTAGTAAATCGTCTAAATCTTTAAGCTTTTTAGTCACTACAATTTTCTTACTTTCAGATAAAAACAATGTACAATAATTACCATCTGAGGCAATATGAAAAATATCTGACGGATTTAAAAACACCAATTTCCCATCTGTATTAATGGTTATTTTTTTTGTGTTGTGTTTGTTGTTAAACTGTAACAACATATCCTCAAACATTTCTGGAGAAAAATCTTTTGTTTTATGTCTTTTTACTTTTTCTATCGCTTCTTGTAAGTCGTCTGAATCTATAGGTTTTAACAAATAATCTATCGCTTCTTTTTTAAGAGCTTTTATAGCATATTCGTTATAAGCAGTGGTAATAATTACCGAAAAATTTTGGTTTCCTACCTTTTCTAGAAACTGAAAACCGTCCATAGTTGGCATTTCTATATCTAAAAAAAGACAATCTATTTTATGATCTTTTAAATATAATAGTGCTTTTTCTGGCTCCGTAAATTTGGCAACAACTTCAATTTCTTTGTTAAAATTACCTAATTCCCAATGCAGCCCTTGTATGGCTTTAGGTTCATCATCTATAATTACAGCTTTTATCATTTGCAAGGTTTTATCCAAAAGTAAAATTTATTTAACAACATAGTTTCAAAAATGTATCAATAGGGGCATTTTACCTGTAATTAACATTTTTTCGTGTATAAACGGTTTTATCAAAATTTTAAAAATACGACCATCTATACATACTTTCTTACCATCTATACATAAATTTTATACCTAAACACCTCTTTTTAGTAGTTTTATAATCGTTAGGCAATATAAATATCATGAAAAAAATACTACTAATTATTTGTTCTTTCTTTTTTTTAGGAACATATACCTCAAACGCGCAACTTTGGAAAAAACTGAAGAAAAAAGCGCAAGAAAAAATACAGAAAGCAGAAGATAAATTGGTTAATGGAATTGATAAAACCATAGATAAAACTGTTAACGGAAAAACTGATAAAACTGAAAAGAAGAAAGACGAAGAAAAAATTGTAACTAATAATGAAAAAGATTTTGGAGACGCTACTATAAGTCATTCTCACACCTATAACAAAATAAAAATTGGTCATTTAACACAAACGAATGTAAACAAACAAGGAAATAAATTTACAGTTAGTGGACATTGGTGGTCTTCTGGAGTTGATGTTTATGATGGTTATGACGTAACTATTAAAAATACTACCAAAGAAGAACTGATGAATGGAAAAACGTTTCAAATTCCAGATGAAGCTAGTTTTTATATCGGCTACGATCCGCTTTTAGGTGATAGAGAAAATAGAAAAGACAAATGGAAAGGAAGTGTAAAAAATAACATAGAAAGTGGAACAATAAAAGTACAATATGTTGAGGGGTTAAGTGTTCAAATTTCTTTTAACGTTAACGGAACTTTACAAAAATATGTAGATGATGGTAATGAGGGATATTATGATGAGAAACCGATTACTATAAATGGAACACTTACTACAGAAGATCCAAGTTTTCAAATAACCAAAGAGACCAAAACCACTACCAATAATAGTAGTTCTTCAAATGATGTTTCTGATGAAGAGTTAGAAAAATTGTACGAATCTACATCACCAACTGTTGATATTCCAAGCACATTTTCATTCAATAAAAAAATTACACTAGAAGTAACTACAGACGATGGAGACAACCAAGAAATAAATATTTTACTTGGTAAGTATCCAGATATTTACGGGATAAATGTTGCTGTAAAAGAAATGCAAGGTCAAGGAAATATGCTTATGGTTATGACTCCAAAATCTTCCGTTGCCTTTATGGATGTTGCGGGTATGAAAATGAAAAAAGCAACTTCTTTAGACCAGTTAGGAGATCAGTTTGAAACACAAGAAAATCTGCCAGAAGATGGAGATTTTGAATACCAAAAAACAGGAAATACAAAAACAATTCTTGGTTACACTTGTTATGAATACAAAGTAGATTACGATTATACAAACTCTAAAGGAAGCGCCACTTTTTGGGTATCTGAAGAATTTCCTATTCAAAATAAAGAATTGCCCATGCTAGGTATGCAATTAAATAACACTAATTTCTCTGGTTTTGTTTTAGAAATGAATGGGGAGCATGATGGAAAAAAATCTACAATTAAAGTAACCAATGTTTCCGACACAAATTTGAGTATAAATAGTAATGAGTATAGAAATATGGGATTTTAAAAAATTAAAATTATGAAAACAAAATTATTCTTACTTGCAGTATTTTTTATTTCTGTAGGAAATTTGACATCACAAAATTTTAATTTTAATTGGGCTAATCAAGTTGATTTAGCTCAAAAACCATATTTAGCAACAGATGTAAACGGAAATACTTTTTTCTCTTCTCAATTAACTTTATCGTATTCAGAAAGACCTTTTTTAGCACCTGAACTTTATGTTGCCAAATACAACTCTAGTGGTATAGAATTATGGTCTAAAAGTTTTAAAAGAAACAATGCCTCAGATGGGATTGCTTATGTAAATGATATAGATACAGATGCCTTAGGAAATGTATATATAACAGGTTACTTTATTGGTACTGTAGATTTAGATCCTAGTTCAGGTATTACTTCTTTTACAAGCCCTAGCTCTTCTCGTTCTTCATTCATTTTAAAGCTAGATGCTAACGGAAGCTTTATATGGGCTAAAGATTTTACAACAACAACTATTGGCTCTAGTATAGAAATATATTCACTAGCAGTAGATACAAATGGAAATATTATTTTAACTGGAGATTTTGAAAATACCGTAGATTTTGATCCTGGAGTAAATACACAAAATAAAACCCCACTAGGAAGAACAGATATCTTTATTGTTAAATTAAATACAAATGGAGATTTTAATTGGGTTAGAACAATTGGATTAAATAATGAGCATTGTACAGGGTATGTTGTTAACACCGATAACAACGGTAATATATATGCTTTAGGAAATTTTAGTGGAAATATAGATTTTGACCATAGTTCGGAAACAACTTTATTAAGAGCAGGTTCTTCTGACAATGGATATATTTTAAAATACAATGCTGATGGTGACTTTGTTTGGGCAATAGATTTAAAACTTTCTGGCAGTAGAGAATGGGAATATGCAAAAACTGATTTAGATGGCAATACATATATAATTCATAATTTAGGAGGAGGAGGTACGTTTGACTTTGATTTAAGTGATCAAGGAAACACCACTTTTTCTTCAAGAGGAGATGATGATATTATTACATATAAACTAGACAACAACGGAAACTTTGTCTGGGGAAATCAAATAGGAGGTCCAGGAAGAGATAGAGGCTATGGTATTGCAGTAGATAATAAAGGACTTGTTTATATAACTGGTTTTTTTGAAGACACCATTGATTTTGATTCTAGTAGAACAGGAGAAGAACTAGT
Source organism: uncultured Polaribacter sp. (assembly GCA_964410075.1). Taxonomy (GTDB): domain Bacteria; phylum Bacteroidota; class Bacteroidia; order Flavobacteriales; family Flavobacteriaceae; genus Polaribacter. Next base: position 9,579 of record CAYPHE010000026.1, on the reverse strand, counting down.
TTCTAATGGAGATAATGATATTTTAATAGCTCAATTAGATGTAAATGGAAAGTTTGTAACGGCTTCTAATGTAGGTGATTTTGGCAGAGATCAAGGGCAATCAATCTCTATTGACAATAATGGAGGCATATATTCTGCAGGTGAATTTACAGGAAAAACCGTAGATTTTAACCCGGGATTAGGGGAAACTATTTTAAATTCTTTAGAAGGAAGAATATTTTTATTAAAACTATCATCTACAGCAATTAGTAGCAATGTTGTTAGTATTCCAGATGTAAACTTCGAACAATACTTAATTGACGAAAATTTAGATACTGATGCAACAATTAATGGTTTAGTTTTAAAAACTGATATAGAAGATATTGAAAGTATTAATATTGACGATAAAAATATTACCGACTTAACTGGCATTGAAGGATTTAAGAGCTTAAAAGAATTAAGTGCCAAAAACAATCAAATTAATACTATAAATATATCTCAAAACCTACTTTTAGAAGAGTTGTTTATAAGTAACAATCAAATCTCAGCTATAGATGTTTCTAAAAATACAAAACTGAAAAAATTAGATGTTGGTGAGAATAATTTAGATGAATTAGATGTTCATTTGTTAACTGATTTAGAGAATTTGTCTTGCTATAAAAATCAACTTACAACAATCAATTTAATTTCAAATAAAAAATTGATTTCTTTTATTGCCAATGAAAATCAATTTACAAATCTAAATCTTAGTGCTAATAAAAGTCTTATTTGGTTAGATGTAGAAGATAATACTCTAGCTCATTTAAATGTAAAAAATACAAACAATTCCAATTTCCTAATTTTTGATGCGAGAAGCAATGCCTCTTTAACTTGTATTGAAGTTGATGATATTACATACAGTAATAGTAACTGGACTCAGAAAGATGGTTCAGCAAATTTCTCTGAAGATTGCGCTCCTCCAAATAATGATTGTGCATTTGCAATTCCGTTAATTATTGGTCAAGAAACCCCTGGAGATATTAACAGCGGAACGTTTACCAATGCAACCGACTGTGTTGCTGGTACTGTAATTGCAGATGTTTGGTATTCTATAACTGTGCCTGCTTCAGGAGAATTTAGTATACAAGGTACTGCTTTGGGTGGCTTATTAAAATTTGCTGTTTACGAATCTTGTACAAGTACTTCAGCTGTAACTTGTGGAATAAATGTTGCGCTTACTAACTTAAATCCAGGAGATGTGTATTATTTACGTGTTTGGATGGAAGAAGAAACTTCTAATAAAACTACAAGCAAAATTAACAACACGGCTTTTGGAACTTTTACACTAACAACTAGTGAATCTAGTGTTTTGTCTATCTCAAGTTTTAAAGAAATCGAAAAAGAAGTGCAGGTTTTTCCAAACCCTGCCACTTCTGAAATTACAATTAAACTATTAAAAGAAAATTTAATTGACAAAATTGAATTATTTAATAGTACAGGTGCAAAAGTATTAAGTAAATCAATTTTGTCAAAACAAGATAAGATTACACTTTCTCAATTTGCATCAGGTGTTTATTTCTTAAAAATTAAATCTAACAATCAAACAATAACTCAAAAATTAATTATTAAATAGAAATCATGAAAATTAAACTAGTATTTATTTGCTTTTTATATACTTTCAATCTCTTGGCTCAGTGGCAAACAGTTGATTTATCAAATTTTTCTAAAGATGCTGGAACAAGTAATCAAAGAATTGCAATAGATAGTAATAATACTATTTATATTGCTTACAGACACAATAGTTTCAAACTAAATGTTATTCGATTTGATGGGAATAATTGGTCTTATTTAGGAGGTCCTGAAATTACATCAGCACAAGTAGGACCACACGTAGACATTAAAGTCAACAGCAATAATATTCCTTATGTTGTATATAAAGATAATAATACTCCTAATCAAAAATTATCGGTAATTAGATATATTTCTAATACTTGGGAAACAGTAGGAAGTTCTTTTTTTACACCAGGTATAGCAAATAGTCCAAAAATTGCTTTTGATAATAACGATGTACCTTATGTTGTGTTCGCAGATTTTGTAGAAGACAGAACAAGACTATCTGTTATGAAATTTAATGGTACAGCATGGGAATTAGTAGGTGATAGAGGTTTTTCTAATAACGCAGCATATACTTCAATAGTAATTGACAAAAACAACCATCCGATTGTAGCATTTGCAAGTACAGCAAATGGAAATGCTGGTAAAACAAGTGTTATGAAGTTTAATGGCACTACATGGGAATTTGTTGGAGAAGAGGGTTTTGCTACTGGTTTTTCAAGAAACCATAGTTTAAGTATAGACTCTAAAGGAACTATTTACGTAGCTTATCATGCTTCTGGAACAAACGGTGGAAGTTCTAATGTATTAAAGTTTAACGGAACTACTTGGGAACATTTAGGAACCCCTGGAATGGGCTTTTTTGCAACTGAACAAGAACTATTTATAGATATAAACGATATTGTATACCTTTCTTGCACAGAAACCACCAAAAACGAAATACAAGTTAGAAGTTATCACAACTCCTCTTGGAACCTTGTGGGGAATTCTTCTCTAGCAATTGGTAATTTCTCTAATCTTGTAAAAGACACAAACAACAATCTTTTTGTAGCATACTCAGGAACATCAACTTTAGATGTAAAAAAAATAACAGATGTCGTACTTTCTACTAATACCAAAGAAATTAACAAAAATGAGTTTTCAATATTCCCAAATCCTGCTTCAAATTTTATAAAAATTTCAAGTAATATAACTATAAAAAATATTGAAATTTTTTCTGCTTTAGGAAAACGAGTGTTAGAAAGAACATCTAAAGAACTAAATGATAACACTATCGATATTTCAAATTTTACCTCTGGTATCTACTTGCTAAAAATAAACAACAAACAATTTAAAAAATTAATCATTAACTAACTTAAATTAAACATCAAAATGAAAATTATCAAGACTATGAAAAAACTTTTAAAATTCAATGCAATAGTACTTTTTTCAACTACAATACTATTTATGTCTTGTAGCGATAGTAACAGCGAAAGCGAAACTGTAGAAGAGGATTTATCTGAAGTTGTAATGCAAGATTTTGCAACTACAATTAACGATATTCAACTTCCTGCAGGTTTAGCACAATCATCTGACCCTTATGCTTCTCAAGTAAGTTTTCAAATGCAGTTTTTTAAAGGATTTACAGCTGCTTTTGCTAATTTATTTACTGTTCCAGAAAATGCTTTAGCTGCAAAGAAAGGTTCTAAAACCTTATCAAAATCTGCTACTACACAAACCTATACTTGGTCTTCAGAAGGCATTACTTTTAACTATAAAATTACTGAAGAATCAGACAGGTACATTTTTGCATACGATATTGTTTCACAGGCATATACAGGTAGCTACCTAAACGGTTATCAATTAAAAGACGGCTCTGTAGCAGAAATAACTTTTTTAGGTAACGGAGAAGAATCTTTGAAACTAAAGTGGACTAATTTAGATAATGTGGCTAAAATGGAAATGGATGTGAACGGCTCTAAATTACTATTAGAATCTAATCTAGACGATAATTCTGGAAACATGAAAGTGTATGAAGAAGGTGTACTTACCTCATCATTTATTTGGAACGCAGATGGCTCTGGATCATTTACAGATCATGTCGAAAATCAAACCTTTACTTTTTAATAAAATAAGTCTTAACCAAGCTTAGCTAAAGGGCATCAGTTTTATTTAAACTGGTGCTTTTTTTATGGCACGTATTTTGAATTAACAAGTTTTTAACAATTAAAAACTCTGATTATGAAAAACTTACACCAAAAGCCTTTGAGAAAACTAGACAAATTTTCTAATATTTTTACCCAACTGGGATTAGTATTAGTACTCTTTGTGGTCTATATTATGTTAGAGCAGAAAACCGAGCAGGTTACCATTACACAATTTGCAAATAATGACCTAACTGTTTATAGCCCAGAAACAGCAACAGAAAAATTATTTAAAAGAGAAGAGAAGAAAAAAGCAGTAAAAAAGGTGGTAACAAAAAAACGAAAAACTGTTTTAGACAACAAAGTAGAAAAAGTAGACAACCATAAATTAATTAAAGAAATATTTGTTGATGAACCCTCTGACGATAATCCTGAAGAAGTAGACCTAACTGCTATTGATGAAGTAAATATTAAAGAAGAGATTACATCGATAGTTCCTTTTATTTCAATTCAAAATACTCCTATTTTTAAAGGCTGTGAAGGTTTATCTGAAGAAAAAAACAGAAAATGCTTCGATAAAAAAATGAAGCGCTTCGTACAAAGACATTTTAATAGCAATATTGCTAATGAAATTGGTTTAAATTCTGGTAAATACAGAATTGACACACAATTTATTATTAACGATAAAGGAGAGGTTGTAGATATTAAAATAAAAGGGCCTCATAAAAAGTTAGAAAAAGAAGCGAATAGAATTATTAAAAAACTACCAAAATTTACACCTGGAAAACAAAATAATACGAATGTAAAAGTGCGTTATTCTTTACCTATAAATTTTGGAGTAGAGTAGCTTTTAGTATAATTATTAAGAAATAAAATTTCGTGTATTTGTAGCAATTAATAAAAGCTATACTGCACGTTTTTTTATTTGGTTCATTTAAGAAATAACAATTTGCTACAGATACTTTTTAATTTTCTATTTTTGTAGTAGATAGCAAATCAAATTATTCTTTTGTCAAACTTTTTTGCACACGAAACCGCAGTTATAGATACCAATTGTAAAATTGGTAAAGACACTAAAATATGGCATTTTAGTCATATTATGCCCAATTGTACTATTGGTGCATCTTGTAATTTAGGTCAGAATGTAGTTGTTTCTCCAAATGTAATTTTGGGTAGCAATGTTAAAGTACAAAATAACGTTTCTATTTATACCGGTGTAATTTGCGAAGATGATGTTTTTTTAGGTCCTTCTATGGTATTTACTAATGTAATTAATCCGCGAAGCGCAATTAAAAGACAACACGAGTACAAAAAAACCTTGGTAAAAAAAGGAGCTACAATTGGTGCTAACGCAACCATTATTTGCGGAATTACCATTGGCGAATTTGCTTTAATAGGAGCGGGTGCTGTGGTTACCAAAAATGTATTACCTTACGCTTTGGTTGTTGGAAATCCTTCTAAACAAACGGGTTGGATTAGCGAGTATGGACACAAATTGCTATTTGATGAAAAAGGATTTGCTATTTGCAAAGAAAGTAAACAGCGCTATCAACTAAAAGACAATCGAGTTATAAAATTATAGCATGATCAAAAAATACCTACTTCTTTTTTTACTTGTACCTTCAATTTATTTTGCTCAACAAGAACGTTTTCCAGTTTTTGAAGAGTGTAAAGATGTTACAGAAGAAAACTTAGAAAATTGTTTTTATCAAACTACTAAAGCAACATTTTTTGAGAAATTTAAAACTCCAAAAATTGTTCAAGACGATAATTATACAGGAAGCTCTAATATATTATTCTCAGTAAAAAACACAGGAGAGTTTCAATTAATTTACATAAACACACCTTACGAATCTATTAAAAAAGAGGCTAAAAGAGTATTTGCTTCTTTTCCTAAAATTACACCAGCTTGGTACAATAACCACCCTATAGAAATGCAATTTACTTTGCCAATTTCTTTTCCTATTATTAAAGGAGATACTAAACCTGCTGAGAAGATTATTACTATAGAAAAAGAAAAAAACAAACCTAAAAAAGACTTTGCCAAAGTTATACATAAACAAAAAGCAATTGCAGACGCTTCTTTTCCAGAACACAACAGCCAATTAAACATTCCTTTTACTCACCAACGTTATGTAGATTACGAATTTGCTTTGCATAAAGCAAATGGAACGCACACTGCTTCTAAACCTTACATGTACAACGAGGTAAATGAACACTTTGATTTAACTGCAGATAAAAAACAGTTTTTAAAACCAGAAAAACAAACTTGGGTCGGTAAAAAGTTGTGGAACGAACATTTACTAAAAGTAACCAAAGAAGATTATTGGCTTACAGTAGATTTTCTTTTAGACACTCAAATTGGTAAAGACAATTCTGATGTAGATTATACCTTTAATAATTCGAGAATACTTTTTGCAAACGGAGGTTTAGGAAAAAACTTATCATTTTCTGCAACGTTTTATGAAAGTCAAGGAAGATTTGCAGATTACATAAACACCTACATATCAAACCCAGATAGAGAATTTTTTAAGCCAGTAAGTTCAGAAGGTTTGGTTCCTGGAAGAGGAAAAGCCAAAGGTTTTAAAACAGATTCTTTTGATTACCCTGTTGCAGAAGGTTATTTATCTTACAGACCTAATAAATACTTTAATTTTCAATTTGGTCATGGTCGTAATTTTATCGGAGATGGTTACCGCTCTTTTGTAATTTCTGATGTAAGCTCGCCAGCAACTTACTTAAAAATGGATGTTGATTTTTGGAAATTCAAATACACTAGTATTTGGACTTGGGGACAAGATGTTCGAGAAAATTTAGCCAATACAAATGATAGAGCTCACTTACGCAAATACATTGCTTTACATTATTTAAGTATCAATATCAATAAAAAATTAAACATTGGTTTTTTTGAAGCTGCTGTTTCTGCTGGAGAAGAAGGTATTGACATTTCTTTTTTAAATCCTTTAATGTTTTATCGTCAAGTTGAATTCAACCGAGGTGAAGACGTTGGTAATGCATTATTAGGACTAACTGCAAAATATAAGTTAACAGATCGTATTGCTTTATACTCTCAATTAGCTATTGATGAATTTTCTGTAGGCAATATTTCTGATTTAAGCGATTGGCGAAATAAATTTGCTTTGCAACTAGGTGCAAAATATTTTAATGCATTTGATGTAAAGGATTTATTCTTACAATTAGAGTTTAATACTGCAAGACCCTATACTTTTGCGCATCAAAACTCCTTATTAAATTATGGACACTATAGCCAACCTTTGGCACATTTATGGGGAGCAAATTTTTGGGAGACTATTGCTATAGCTCAATACAAGAAAAATCGTTTTACAGGAACCGTACAATTAAATTTTGGAGAGAAAGGGTTTGATTTCCCAAATCAAAATGTAAGTTTTGGTGGAGATATTTACCAATCTTATGACGATCGTTTTGCAGACACTGGTAACGAATTAGCACAAGGGAATACCGCTTCAATTTTTATTGCTAATGCTCAAGGTAGTTATTTGCTAAATCCATCAAACAGATTAAGTCTTTTTGCAAGTTTGTCTTATAGAAACTTTTCTATCGACTCAAATGCTAGTGGTTTTCCTAATAATACAACCACATGGTTCTCTATTGGCATAAGGGCTGATCTATTTAATTGGTACTTCGATTTTTAAAAAAACATTTTTTTTTAAAAAAACAAAATCGTTTCAATATAATTTATATATATTTGTAGTGTGGTTCTTTATTGAGCCACACTTTTTCTTTTTCATAGCAATTTTCCCACTCATTTATGAGTGGGTTTTTTTATTTCCAATATTAAAAGCTAGTTAAATGTTATGGTAAATCCACAACTATCAAGTATCTTTGCAAACCAATTGTAGTATAATGAATACTGGTGTTATTAGCGAAAATAAAATAGCTATACGAACTCTAATTTCTGACTTTAAACAACTTACTAAAGTTGGTTTATCATTAAGTGTAGTATTTTCTTCTGTTACTGGTTATCTATTAGCTGTAGAAACTGTAGATTATTTTACGCTGTTCTTATTAGCATTAGGTGGTTTTTTTATGGTAGGTGCTTCAAATGCATTCAATCAAATTATAGAAAAAGATACAGATGCTATAATGAAAAGAACTCAAAACAGACCTTTACCAACAGGAAGAATGTCTGTTACTGTAGCATTAACCATTGCTATTTTATTTACAATTTCTGGTTTAGCAATCTTATATAGTATAAATCCAAAAACAGCTTTATTTGGTGCCGTTTCTATATTTTTATATACTAGTGTGTATACACCTTTAAAACCAGTAACACCTTTAGCTGTATTTGTTGGAGCAATTCCAGGAGCAATTCCGTTTATGTTAGGTTGGGTAGCTGCCACTAATAATTTTGGGATAGAAGCTGGCTTTTTATTTATGATTCAGTTTTTTTGGCAATTCCCACACTTTTGGGCAATTGGCTGGTTACAGGATGAAGAATACAAAAAAGTTGGTTTCAATATGTTACCAATGAATACCAAAGATAAAAGTGCAGTTAAGCAAATTATATTTTATACTGTAATTATGATTTTTGTTTCTGTAGCCCCAGTTTTAAAACTATCTGGAAACTTTTATATATATCCGGCTTCAGCCGTAATTGTAGCTCTTTTAGGTATGTTAATGTTGTACTACGGAATTCAACTTTATAAAAGTCAACAAAACACAGATGCTAAAAAGTTAATGCTTGCAAGCATCTTGTATATTACACTAGTACCAATTGTATATGTAGTTGATAAATTTTTACATTAAAAAATGATGGAAGGACAAACGTTGCAGGAAGAATTAATTGTAGGAAAAAGAAAATCAGCAAAACCCATGTTGTGGGTTTCTATGATAAGTATGGTTATGTTTTTTGCAGGCTTAACCAGTGCTTATGTTATTAGTATGAAAAGAGATGACTGGGTAACTTTTGATTTGCCTCAGGCTTTTTACACTAGCACTGTTTTAATTGTATTAAGTAGTATTACATTATTATTAGCACAACAGTTTTTAAAGAAAGATAAGAGAAGCCTTTCTTTATTATTATCTGTTATTACCTTGCTTTTAGGAATTGGCTTTGTTTGGCAACAATATGTAGGTTTTAACCAATTAAAAAGTATTGGATTATTTTTTACTGGACCAGAAAGTACCGTATCTACCTCTTTTATTATTGGAATTACATTTTTACATGTAATTCACCTTTTAGCAGGTATTATTGTGTTACTAGTAGTAATTTATAATCATTTTAAATATAAATATAAACCGAAAGACTTATTGGGCTTTGAATTAGGCGCAATATTTTGGCATTTTGTAGATGTATTATGGATTTATCTATTTTTCTTTTTCTATTTCATTAGATGATGAAAAATGTTTAATTTTGGCGAACTTTTAAGATTATTAAAATAAAAGAATTTATGGCAGCAAATATGGCTTTACCTGCAGACAATAAAGAAACTTGGAGTGGTGGTGGAATAAAACCATTTGGAGCAAGTTATGGTAAAATGATGATGTGGTTTTTCATTTTATCAGATGCACTAACGTTTTCAGGTTTTTTAGCAGCTTATGGTTTAACTCGTTTTAAGTTTATAGACTCTTGGCCAATTGCAGACGAAGTATTTACACACGTTCCTTTTGTTCATGGAGATTACCCAATGATTTACGTTGCAATTATGACGTTTATCTTAATATTTTCTTCGGTAACTATGGTTTTGGCTGTAGATGCTGGTCATCAAATGAATAAGAAGAAAGTTACTTGGTATATGTTTGCAACCATTATTGGAGGTATCATTTTCGTTGGTTCTCAAGCTTGGGAGTGGAATACCTTTATTAATGGAACTTACGGAGCTGTTAAAACTACAGATGGTAA
>CAYPHE010000025.1:10958-16937 GCA_964410075.1 uncultured Polaribacter sp. | reverse complement strand
CTGCAATCACGGCTAAACTTTTAATTGGCTTTTAGCAAACTAAGGAGCTTTTAGATTTTCTAAAGACCTTTTTCATAAAACTAAAAACTCTTAAAGGATTTAAAATCCTTTAAGAGTTTTAAAAAATATATTTAATGAGCCTATACGTTTTAGAAATTACAAAGTTCGTTCAATAGCCTGTAAAATATCAGCAATCAAATCTTCAGGTTCTTCAATACCAACAGAAAGGCGAATTAAACCGTTTTTTATCCCGCGTTTTAAACGCTCTTCTTCAGAAAGTAATGCATGTGTAGTTTGTACCGGACTAACCGTAGTACTTTCTAAACCTGCCAAACTCATAGATGGTTTTACCAATTGTAAATTGTTCTGAAACTCCATCGGGTCAATACCATTTTTCAATTCAAAAGACAACATGGCTCCAAAACTATGCATTTGTTGTTTCGCCAATTGATGTTGCGGGTGACTTTCTAAACCAGGATAATAAACAGCATCTATGTATTCATTTTTTTCTAAAAATTCAGCAATAACTTGTGCATTTTTAGTCTGTTCTTTTACACGAATATTTAACGTTTTTAAACTTCGTTCTAACAACCAAACCGTTTGATCGCTTAAATTACCTCCTAAGTTAATCGCTGTTTTCCATATTTGTTCGATATGACTTTTAGAAGCTGCAATTGCTCCTGCAGAAATATCGGAATGACCTCCCATATATTTTGTTGCAGAGTGTAAAACAATATCAATATTAAAATCTATTGGATTTTGATTAATTGGTGAAGCAAAAGTATTGTCTATCATTGTTACAATACCTTTTGCTTTTGCTAAACTAGCTATAGCCTTCATATCTGTAATTCCCAAAAGCGGATTAGAAGGAGTTTCTATATAAATAACTTTTGTGTTAGGTTGAATCAGTTTCTCGAAATCTGCAATTTTATCACTATCTGTAAATGAGTATTCAATTCCATATTTATCAAACTCAGAGACTATAAAATTATAAGTTCCGCCGTAAATAACTTGCTGAACAATTACATGATCTCCTTGTTGTAAAAAAGCCAATAAAGCACCAGAAATGGCAGCCATTCCAGAACCAAAGATTAATGCATCTTCTGCATGCTCTAAGGCTGCTACTTTTTTACACAACATTTCTTGATTTGGTGTATTAAAATAACGTGGATAACGTTTTACGTCTACACCATCAAATGCATAAGAAGTAGATGGGTATATTGGAGAAACCGCACCTCTAAATTGTTTGTCTTCTACTTCTCCAACGTGAACACAAATGGTATTTATTCCTAGTTTTTTATCTTTCATTTTAAGAAAACTTTACTACGAAATTACAAAACATTGCTACTAACGTTTTGTTAAAAGCAATATCTTTGTTTTATGGTTTCAGTTTTAATTGTGGGTAATGGCAATGTTGCATTTCATTTGTATAATGCTTTGTCGGCTCTTAAAGAGATTAGTGTTTCTAAAATTAGTTCTAGAAATTTACTAGAAATTCCAAAAGCAGACCTTACCATTCTTGCGGTTTCAGATAATGCAATTGCAGCTGTTTCTAAACAAATAACAAATAGTTTAGTTGTACATACTTCTGGTTTTTCGCCACTACAAACTTTACAAAACACCTCCAGAAAAGGTGTATTTTATCCACTACAAAGTTTTACAAAAGGTAAAGATGTAGCTTTTTCTACGATTCCTATTTGTATTGAAGCAACCAATATAAATGATGAAAAACTATTAAAAGAGTTGGCTAAAAAATTAAGCAACAGTGTTTATGTAATAAATTCAGAACAACGAAAAGCTCTACATGTTGCTGCTGTTTTTGTAAACAATTTTACGAACTACATGTACAAAATTGGTGATGAAATTTGCAAAAAAAATGAAATTCCGTTTGAAATATTACAGCCATTAATTTTAGAAACTGCAAAAAAAGTGGCTGAAATTTCGCCTGAAAAAGCACAAACTGGCCCAGCAATTAGAGCGGATAGTGAGACAATAAAAAATCACCTATTTTTGTTAAACGATCATGAAAAAGAAATTTATAATTTGATGACAAAATCAATACAAAATGGAAATTAGCTATAAGCAATTACTACATAAAATAACTACATTTATCTTTGATGTAGATGGTGTTTTAACTAACGGAATGCTAACCATAATGCCAAGTGGCGAATTGGTAAGACATATGAATGTTAAAGATGGTTATGCAATGAAAACTGCTTTAAATAAAGGATTTAGAGTATGTATTATTTCTGGAGGAACCAATGAAGCTGTAAAAAGCAGACTGGCTGCACTAGGCATTAAAGACATTTATTTAGGTGCACACAATAAGATAGAACAATACAACGAAATTGTAAAAAAATACAATTTAACTCCAGAAGAAATTGTTTATATGGGAGATGATATTCCTGATGTGCCTGTAATGCAAAAGGTAGGAATGCCTTCTTGCCCAAATGATGCTGTTAGAGAAGTACAGCAAACTGCAAAATATATTTCTGATAAAAAAGGGGGTGAAGGTTGTGTAAGAGATATTTTGGAACAAGTTTTGAAGGTACAAGAGAAATGGGAAGACTATTTTGATGCAACTTTATAAAAGTTGCAAGAAATACTAAAAAACACAAAATGGAAAAAAAAGCAATTTCAACTCTTGTAATTTTACTGATGGCATTCTCTTTAAATGCTCAAACAGTTATAGGAAAATGGAACAATAAAGACGAAAAGACCGGAAAAGTAGACTCTACTGTAGAAATTTATGAGAAAGACGGAAAACTTTTTGGTAAAATTATAGATATTAAAGATCCGGAACTAAAAGATGCCTTGTGTACGCTATGTAAAGGAAGTGCAAAAAACAAGCCTGCATTAGGACTCCATGTTTTATATCATTTAGAGAAAAAAGGAAACAAATGGGTTGGTGGCTATGGATTAGATCCTAGAACGGGTTATTATTTTAATGTCTATATCAAATTAGAAAGTCCCAACAAGTTAAAAGTAAGAGGTTACGCAGGGATTCCGTTTTTTGGAAAAACCGTTTATTGGCATAAGGCTTAACCATAAATTTTAAAAAAATGAATATCTGTAATTTGTAATAAATCATAAACCTGAGCCTGTTTCAGTTTCTCAAACAAGAGACTATTTACAAAAACCATGAGGTTACTAAATAAATTTTGAATGATGTCAAACAAAGTTCATATTACACAAAACAGATAACTACTAAAAGAAATAACAATTAAAACAATAACAACATGAAAAAAGTATTTTTTAGCTTACTTATTTTAACAGTATCTGTTTCTGTTAGTGCACAAACTATTTTTGGAAAATGGAATACTACTAATGATGATACTGGCGAAGTTGATTCTGTAATTGAAATCTACGAAAAAGATGGAAAAGCTTTTGCCAAGATTGTTGAAATTAAAGATAAAAACAGACAAGATGCTGTTTGCGATTTGTGTGAAGGTGATAATAAAAACAAGCCTCTTTTAGGCTTAAACATTATGACTGGCCTAAAAAAAGATGGTGATGAATGGTCTGATGGAGAAATTGTAGATCCTAGAAATGGAAAGGTGTATAGTTGTTACATTACTCTCGTAAACGAAAATAAGCTAAAAATAAGAGGCTACATGGGTTTTTCTTTACTAGGAAAAACAAAATATTGGAAAAGAGCTAACTAAAAAACAAAACGCTATGTTAAAGAATTTAAATAGAATAGTAAAATCTTTACTATGTATCTATGCAGTACAACTATTACTAGTCTCGTGTATTGAAGATGATTGTAAATGTCGCCCTCGTCAGACTTACGAAACAAAAGTTACAGACTTTGATCTAAAAGCCTTAGATACTTCTGGCTTTACAGCATCAGAAATTAATGGAACTGTATTTAAAAACTCCTTTGGTATTGTGCTAAACGTTGCGTACAATGTTGAAAGAATTGCTAAAGTTGAATCTAAAAACAGTATGTCTCAATTTGGTTTTTCTGCTGCTTACGCTTGTAGCTGTGTTCCTAACGAGTTTATTTCTTTAAACAAGATAGATTCTATAAAAATTACTGTAACTGATTCTGAAACACAAATAGCCACTGACGTTACAGAAAACTTTAAAGCTTTTATATACGGTAATGATCTAAATTTAACTGATTTTAGTCATTTACATGAAGATTTTCAAGACTATTGGAATCCTTTTGATGTTATTGAATTAGAATTAAATTCGCAAAATAATATTCCGAATACAGCTGTTTTTACTATTGAACTTATCCTTTCTGAAGATGAAAATTTAATCAAAGAATCTGAAGTGATCAATTTTGTTTAACCATACAGTTTTTAAAATATAGAATAGTGCAGCTTTTTTTCAATCCAAACATTAACGAAACAACTCAGAATATTACTTTCGATAAAATTGAAAGCAAACATATTGTTCGCGTTTTACGAAAAAAAGAAAGTGATCTTTTAAACATCACAAACGGAAAAGGATTTCTATTTACAGCTAAAATTACAATAGCTAATGATAAGAAATGTTTGGCAGACATCACAGCTATAAAACCTCAACCCAAACACTGGAACTATTACTTACATATTGTCATTGCACCAACAAAAAACAACGATCGTTTGGAGTGGTTTCTAGAAAAATCTACAGAAATTGGTATAGACGAAATCACCCCGATTATTTGTTCTAATTCCGAAAGAAAAGTAATTAAAACAGAGCGTTTAGAAAAAATTATTCAGGCTGCAATGAAACAATCTTTACAATCAGTATTACCAAAACTAAATCAACCTAAAAAGTTTAATGACTTTTTAAAGAATGATATTGAAGGAAATCTTTGTATAGCGCATTGCGAAGATGACAAAGAAAAAACGTTGTTAAAAAACAAGGTAATCAAATCTGGAAAAATTACGATTTTAATTGGTCCTGAAGGAGATTTTTCTAAGAAAGAAATTGAACTGGCTTTACAAAAAAAATACATTCCTGTTTCTTTAGGTGAAAGCAGATTACGAACCGAAACCGCTGCTTTAGTTGCTGTGCACACAGTTTCGTTAATCAACCAATAATTTGTTATCTTGCTTTATTATTTTCTGTTAATGAAGCACAAATTATTTTTCTTTTTTCTTTTTTTTAGCTACGTTTTTATAGCGCAAGAAGTTGCTATTTTAAAATACAACGGTGGCGGAGACTGGTATGCAAATCCAACCGCAGTTCCTAATTTAATTGCATTTACCAATACAAATTGTAATACCAATATTAGCAAAGACCCTAAAACAGTTACTGCCAATAGCGATGAAATTTTCAATTATCCTATTGTATTTATGACAGGACACGGAAATGTTTTATTTTCTGAAGACGAAGAAGACAATTTGAAAAACTATTTAATTTCTGGCGGTTTTTTACACGTTTCAGATAATTATGGTTTAGATAAATACATTAGAGTGGCATTGGGTAAAATATTCCCAAAATTAACGTTACAGGAAATCCCTAACAATCACCCTATTTACAATCAAACTTTTACTTTTAAAAACGGAATTCCAAAAATTCATGAACATGATAAAAAACCTCCTCAAGGTTTTGGACTATTTTATGAAGGAAGACTAATTGTATTTTATGATTATGAAACTGATTTAAGCGATGGATGGGAAGATGAAGCAGTTCATAAAAACCCAAAACAAGTTAGAGAAAAAGCATTACAAATGGGTGCAAATATTATTGAATATGCTTTTAAGAATTAGTTGATGGTTGATGGTTGATGGTTGATGGTTGATGGTTGATGGTAAGATGTTTTTTTTGACTTAAGGATTATTTATATAACAATTAAACTTTTCAACTTTATAAGTTTATAAGTTTATAACTTTACAAACATGCAAAACCCAATTGATATAGACGCTATAAAAATAAACTTTGACACCAATGGCTTGTGGATACTAAATATAGCTATTGGTGTAATTATGTTTGGAGTAGCATTAGGTATTTCTGTTACTGATTTTAAAAGACTTTTTCAAA
>CAYPHE010000025.1:5141-10858 GCA_964410075.1 uncultured Polaribacter sp. | reverse complement strand
ATGTTTGGAGTAGCATTAGGTATTTCTGTTACTGATTTTAAAAGACTTTTTCAAAGTCCAAAAATTGTATTGGTTGGTATTTTATCGCAATTTATTTTATTACCTCTTACTACTTTTTTAGCCATTTTAATTATAGAACCCCACCCAAGTTTTGCATTAGGAATGATACTAATAGCAGCCTGCCCAGGCGGAAATGTATCTAACTTTTTTAGTAAAATGGCTAACGGAAATGCAGCACTTTCTGTTAGTTTAACGGCATTTGCTACCTTAGTTTGTGTTTTTATGACCCCTTTTAACTTACATTTTTGGGGAAGTTTATACGATCCTACCGATAAAATTCTAAAAAGTGTTTTCTTAAATTGGGTAGATCTATTAAAAGTGGTCATACTTATTTTAGGAATTCCTTTAGTGTTAGGCATGTTACTAAATCACTTTAAAAATACCTTAGCAAAAAAACTAGAAAAAATATTAAAACCATTATCAATGTTGGTTTTTATTGCATTGATTATCATTGCCTTCTCAAAAAATATTAATGTATTTTTAAACTACATTTACTTAGTAGCGGGTTTAGTGATATTCCATAATTTATTTGCATTTGCTTTAGGTTTTTACACGGCTAAAACATTCAGGTTATCTAAAAAAGACAGAAAAACAATTGCTATAGAAACAGGAATTCAAAATGGTGGTTTGGGTTTATTATTAGTATTTAGTTTTTTTGATGGTTTAGGCGGTATGGCTTTGTTAGCTGCTTTTTGGGGAATTTGGGATATTTTTTCTGGTTTGGCGCTGGCCTATTTTTGGGGAAGAAAAAAAGACAATGCATGAGTATAAAGGATCTTTGGTATCTGTTTTTTAAACAAATTATAAAACTAGGTTTATTTTTTTATACTAAGAGAATTCACGTCTCTGGGAAAAATTATATTCCTAAAAATGAAGCTGTTATTTTTGTCCCCAATCACCCAAATGGATTGATAGATCCTCTTTTTGTGGCTGTTAACAATCCAAGAATCAATCATTTTTTAGTAAGAGCCGCCGTTTTTAAAAAATCATTTGTAAAAAAAATCTTAAACACCTTAAACCTAATGCCTATTTACAGGATTAGAGATGGTAAAGAAAACATGCGTAACAATGAAGCTATTTTTCAACGTTGTTGCAATATCTTATTAAAAAAAAGAAGTTTAATGATTTTTGCTGAAGGCAGTCACGATTGTAAACGAACTGTACGCCCTTTAAAAACAGGATTTTTAAAAATTGCTTTTGCTACTTTACAACAAAACCCTAAACTAAAAATTAATATTGTTCCTGTTGGTCTTACCTACCAACAAGTAACAAATTTTCCGAGTGAATTGGCTTTACACTATGGAAAACCAATTCTAGCGAATTCATTTTATAACGGTGCAGATGAAAAGCAATTTATTTCATCCTTAAATAAAAAAGTAAGCGAACAATTAAAAACGTTAATTGTTCATATCCCTAAAGAAAATTATGCTGAGACTTTAGAGAAACTGCAACAAGCTCAAGTAGACTTTACTAAGGTAAATGAAGTAAATTCAATGATTGCTTCAGGTGAATTCTTAGACCAAAATACTAAAAATGGAAAAGCCACATTTTTAAAAACACTACTTATTGTTAATAATTTGCTTCCTTACGTAATTTGGAAAAAAGTTTCTAAAAAAATTGAGGATATTGAATTTGTAGATACATTTCGATTTGCGGTATCAATAATTTTGTTCCCCCTAAATTTACTATTACAAACACTTTTAATTGCCTTTCTTTTTGGAAACAATATTGGTTGGTGTTATTCGTTTTTCTCTATATTGATTACTCTTATTTATGTAAAAAAATAACACATTTTTTTACATATCAAACTCAAAATAACTCATGACTTTTAGATTTTTAATAAAATTCTTTCTTCTTATTTTCTCTTTTTATTCTTGTGGAAATAATGATGATGATAATAATTCTCAACAAGACAATACTGCTTTTGGAATTAGACATGATAAAAGCTTATCTGATTACGAAGACATTGTAAATAATTCTGAAATTGATTTACCAAATTTTAAAGCAGTTGTAAATTTTAGTTATAGCTTAAACGGAAGTGATGATCGAGAATTTACCGCTACTGGAACTTTAATTAATAACCAATGGATTTTAACTGCTGCTCATAATTTTTATGTAGCCGAAGAACAGAATAGTCCTGCTCCTGCTTCTGGAATACTTGTAAAAGTGGGAAATGACCCAAATAATCCTGAAGCTGAGTACAACGTTTCACAAATTGTATTTCACCCCACTTGGTTAGATGGACAACAAGAGTATAACGATGCAAATGATTTGTGTTTGGTAAAATTAACCAACCCTATAAGCACCACTGAGCCTGCTGTTTTATTTTCTGAAGAGAACGAACAAGTGTCTAGTACTGTTTGGTTTTGTGGTTTTGGAGATTATTCTACAACAGCTGGGCAAAATGAAGATTTAGATTCCAAAAAACACGCTATTAGTAATATTTTAGATAGAAAAGCTGCTAATTTTTTAACTTCTGTAAACGGAATTACTTTTTCTGGAGGTTTATTAGCTTTTGACTTTGATAATCCTAGTGGAACCATAAATAGTTTAGGCGATACCTTTATTGGAGAAGATGAAGAGTATTTAGGCAATGGAACAAGTTCTACAACAGCGTTAACATATGAAGGCACTACTGTTGAAGGAGATAGCGGTGGGCCTTTATTTATAAAAGATAA
Organism: uncultured Polaribacter sp.; assembly: GCA_964410075.1. Taxonomy (GTDB): domain Bacteria; phylum Bacteroidota; class Bacteroidia; order Flavobacteriales; family Flavobacteriaceae; genus Polaribacter. The sequence continues at coordinate 8,120 of CAYPHE010000025.1, read as the reverse complement.
TGGAGTATGGAAATTAGCTGGTGTTTTATCTGGTGGCGCATCTGAACCCATACCCAATCACAAAGACGGAAACTATGGAGACATTAGTATTTTTACAAGAGTTTCTACTTCTTATAGTTGGATAGTATCGGTAATAAACTAAATTTTATTCTAAATCAGCATCTTGAATAATCTGCTGTATTTTAGTTCGCATATCGTGTTTTATTAGACCTGTATTTTCCATCGTAGGAAAAGTTCTGTTAGATAAAAATACGTAAATAATTTCACTCTTAGGGTCTGCCCAAGTATACGTTCCTGTAAAACCAGAATGTCCAAAACTTTCATCAGAAACACATCCACAAGTATTTTTAACTTCAGGGTCTAATTGCGGTTTATCAAAACCTAAACCTCTTCTCACCTTATCTCCTTCAAAATAACGTTGATTGAATTTTGTAATGGTTTCTTCACGTAAAAATTGTTTTCCGCCATAAAAACCATTTTGTAAATAAAGTTGCATCAATTTTGCAATGTCATTTGCATTGGCAAATAAACCAGCATGCCCTCCTACTCCACCTTGCATGGCTGCCCCCATATCATGAACGTAGCCTTGCAACGTTTGATTTCTAAAATAGGTGTCTTTTTCTGATGGAACAATCTCACTTTTTTTAAACTTTTCTAAAGGTAAATAACTTGTTCTATACATTCCTAAAGATTGATAAAACATTGAATCTACAAGAGTATTTAACGGTTTTTGGTAGCTTTTTTCTAAAAAGTCTTTAAACAAATAGTAACCCAAATCGCTATACTTATATCCTGGCTTATCTCTTTGGTCTATGTTTTTTATTTGTTTGTATATGCTGTCTTTATAACTCGATAGTAGATATACGTTTTTAGCTACTTGGATATTGTATTTTTTTGAAGGTTTTGTTCTATAAAATTCAGGTGAATTTTTCTTGGTAATACTATCTTGCGTTGCTGTATAAAAAGGAATCCATGCCTCTAAACGTGCAACATGAGAAAGCATTTCTTTTACAGTAATGGTATCTTTATTTGAGTTTTTAAATTCTGGCAACAATTCTCCTAAGGTTGAAGATAAGTATAACTTTTCTTCTTCTTCAGCTTTCATAACTAAAGGAAGTGTAGCCAAAATTTTAGTTAGAGAAGCAACATCGTAAATACTATTATTAGTTACTTTCTGCTGTTTTTTTTCAGAAAAATATCCAAAGCTTTTATTAAAAACTACAGTTCCTTTTTTTGCAACTAATATTTGAAAACCTGGAGCCATTTTTTCGCTCAAAATAGTATCTGCCATTTTATCTATTAAAGCTAATTTTTTAGAAGACATATGTACTTCTTCTGGCATACCGTAAGATAATCTTTCTAATGATTTGGTTTCAATTCCAAAACCTTCAGAAAAATAAGGTGCTATAGAAACAGGTAATTTACCTTTACTTTCAATTGCTCCGAATAATAACTGTGCAGATAGCTCTTGAGCAATAGAACTATTTTGATAAGACACTAAAATTGCATCGATATTGGTTATCGATTTTAATTGCAACAAGCTATACGGACTTGCAAAAACGTCTAAAATCACTTTTTTTTGTCTTGCAATTTCTTGTAACCAAACCAATTGTTTATTTGAAAACACGTAGTCTTTCCAAGGGTTTTTGTTGGACTTATGATAACCGATAACTACTAAATTGTAAGTATCTAATTTACGTAATAATACATCTAAATTCTCGTCTGAAATTACATCTACTTTAGTGTAATTCTGTAACATGGTTACAAAAGCATCATTACTTGCGTCTCCTAGTTTTATGTATGCTATTTTTTGTTGCTCTAAATTTTTTATAGGTAAAAGTTCAATATCATTTTTAACAACAGTAAGTGCATTTTTAATAAGTTTTCGGTGTAAAACATTATCTTCAACCGTATTTAAATCTGCTACAATTTCGTTAACTTCAATTGGTTTATAATTGTCTAAACCAGCCCAATATTTGGCTTTTAATACTTTTTTTACAGATGTATTTAGCTCTTCAATAGTATAGTCGTTATCTAAAATTGCCTGTTTTATTTTATCTATTGATGCAATAATATCTTGCGGAATTAGCAACACATCATTTCCTGCTTTTAAAGCTGCTAAATTTACATCAGCTGAAGTGGCGTAATTGGATGCTCCTTTCATGTTTAAACCGTCTGTAATTACCAAACCTTTAAAATTCAGTTCATTTTTTAATAAGTTGGTTACTGCATTTTTAGATAAAGAAGTAGGCAAATTTTGTTCTGGTTCTAAACTAGGAATGTTTAAGTGTGCAGTCATTACACTTGCCAATCCATTTTCAAACAACGTCTTGTAAGGATACATTTCTACAGAATCTAAACGCTGTTTAGAAAAATCTAAAAAAGGTAATTTATAATGAGAATCTGTTGCGGTATCTCCATGACCTGGAAAATGTTTTCCACAAGCTAAAACGTTTCTACTTTGCATTCCTTTGGTAAAAAACAATGATTTTTGAGTAACATTTTCTTTGTTTTCCCCAAAAGAACGGTTTCCTATAATTGGATTTTTAGGGTTCGTATTTACATCCACCACAGGTGCAAAATTAATATGAATCCCTAGTCGTTTGCAATGATTTCCAATATGCTTTCCGGTTTCAAATAACAACCAATTGTTTTGAACAGCACCTAAAGTCATGTTCCAAGGAAAACGATACGTATTTTTTAAACGCATGTCTAATCCCCATTCTCCATCAAAACCAATTAGAAGCGGAACTTTTGATTTTGCTTGATAAATATTAGTAAGTACTGCTTGTTTTTCTGGCGTACCTTGCATAAAAATTAAATTACCAATATGGTATTGGGTAATTAGATTTTCAATATCCTTTTGATGCTTTTCATCTTTATTAGAATAGGCTTGCACCATAAACAACTGACCAATTTTTTCTTCTAAAGATAGTGTGTTAAAAATACTATCTACCCAAATTTTCTGAGCTTCAGCAT
>CAYPHE010000025.1:0-5041 GCA_964410075.1 uncultured Polaribacter sp. | reverse complement strand
AGAAAATCTAACAATCTAACTTATCTCATATTAAACTTTTGTTGCAAGGCTGTTAATTTTTCTGCATCTGATAACCCATCTTTTGGTTTAGACATTCGCTCTTTTATTTCTCTCAACACCTTTTTTGTGTATAAAGGAAAATCCGCATTCTGAATCCAATTGTTATAACCAGGATTTTCTTTTAACACTTCTTCTACCGTCCTTCCTTTATATTTTCCAAAAGAAAAAATTTCTTGCCCTTCTTCATTCAACAGAATAAAACCAGCAAAATCAGCTCTTTTTCCGTGAGAGGAAAATTCGCTTAATGCAGCTACAGAGTTTTCTATATCGTCGTATTTATCTAGCTGAGCTAACAATATTTCGTAAGTTGCATTAGTATCTGCTTCTGCTCCATGAGCTCCTTCCAACTCTTTGCCACAATAGAATTGGTAGCCAGCGCTTAATGTTCGTTGCTCTTTCTTATGAAAAATTACCTGAACATCAATAGCTTTTCGGTTTTTCATATCAAAATCTATTCCTGCTCGCATTAACTCTTCCGCTAAAAGTGGAATATCAAAACGGTTGGAGTTGAAGCCTGCCAAATCACAACCTGCAATCATTTCATTAACTTTTGGTGCCAACTCCTTAAAAGTTGGTTCGGTAACCACTTGTTCATTAGTAATTCCGTGAACATCTGTTGCTCCTTGAGGAATTTCAATCTCTGGATTTACCAACCAAGTTTTACTTTCTTTATTTCCATTAGGAAAAACTTTTAATACAGAAATTTCTACAATTCTGTCTGTACCAATATTTACTCCTGTAGTTTCAAGGTCAAAAAAAACAATTGGCTTTTCTAAATTTAGTTTCATTGATATGAGATAAAATTTTAAAACATTTATTTTCAGTGCTTTAAAATCAATTATTATGTTATAGTACTATTTTTTAAAGATAACTAATTTTATGAATTTTCTAGACGCATAAATAAATGAAATTAATACTATTTTTGTCTAATGAAAGTCTTTACACTATTTTTTATCATATTATTTTCAATTCAAATTACTAGTCAACAATTACCAAAGGGCTTTGTTTACTTAAATAACGTTGACAAAACCATTCAATCTGAATTACGATATTTTACTAACAACAATTTTATAGGAAAACCAATTGATGGTTATAAAAAGAATACAATTATTATAAGTACATCGGCAGCTAAAGCACTACACCAAATTCAGAAAGAATTATTAAAAGATAGTCTAAGTTTGAAAATCTTCGATGCGTACAGGCCTCAACAAGCTGTAGATCATTTTGTAAGATGGGCAAAGCAATTGCAAGATACTCTAATGAAAAAAGAGTATTACCCAAATGTAAAAAAATCACAACTTTTTTATAAAGGCTATATTGCTTCAAGATCGGGTCATACAAGAGGCAGTACTGTAGATTTAACTATTGTAGATTTAAAGACAAACAAAGAATTAGACATGGGAAGTAACTATGATTTTTTTGGAGAAATTTCTCACCCTTTTTATAAAAACATTACCGATAGTCAAAAAGAAAATAGATTGCTATTAAGAAACATTATGCTAAAACATAATTTTAGACCCTACGAAAACGAATGGTGGCATTTTACCCTAAATAAAGAACCTTTTTCTGATACTTATTTTAATTTCCCTATTCAATAGCTTGTTTTAACAATTTATAAAGGCTTCAAATTAAAAACGGTATTATATTTGTTTTGCATCCTTTGCAAACTTAAAATTATGTTATTTTCTAAAAAATTATTTACATTTTTATGTATTTGTTGCTCAACAGTAGTTTTGGCACAAATAGACACTAATAAAGGTAGTAGCAAAAGTGATAAGATAAAATTTAAAGCAAAAGTAACTACTGCAAAAAGACCAGAGGAATTAAATCCTACAAACACCAATGGTTTTGAAACAGCTTATAATGAAGAACAAAAAAAACTTCAGAAAAAAATTGACGAAGAAAAACTTAGAAATAAAGGTATTTTAAATGAAGCTAAGCGTCAAGAAGAAAAATTAAATAAAAAATTTAAACAATTAAATACTCAGTTTTTATTCCCTAGAGTAGATCAAGATTTGGGTAGTTTCCGTTCTAATTCCAATAGTATTAATATTATTTGTAGAGATTTTCAATATCCTGATGGAGATAGAGTTACTATTCTTGTAAACGATAAACCATATATTTTAAATATAACTTTATTAGAAAATTATCAAAAATTTTCTATCCCACTAAATATTGGGGCTAATAAAATAGCCTTTAAAGCTTTAAACCAAGGAACTTCTGGTCCTAATACGGCTGGTTTTAAAGTTTTTGATGAAAAAGGAAAATTGCTATCTTCTAATGAGTGGAACTTAGCTACAGGAGCCAAAGCTACTCTACTAGTTATCAAAGACAAATAACTAAAAAAACCTTTTATTTTTTAGTAAAATTAAGACTTAGTTAAATTTAGTTTTAAAAACTTGTAATCACTTTAAATTACAACTGCTAAAACGTTTAAGCAAAATAAAAGAAAACACTTTTTTTTTATCATCAAAACCATTATTTTTGTGTTTCGATTTTTCGAATACTAATTATCGAAATAAACAAACAAGAACACTACAATGAAAAAAGTAACCAAGGAAACTTATATAGATTGGTACAGAGAAATGCTTTTCTGGAGAAAGTTTGAAGATAAACTTGCCTCTGTTTACATTCAACAAAAAGTTAGAGGTTTTTTACATTTATATAATGGACAAGAAGCTATTCTAGCAGGTGCATTACATGCAATGGATTTAACCAAAGACAAAATGATAACTGCTTACAGAAATCATGTGCAACCAATTGGTATGGGAGAAGACCCAAAACGTGTTATGGCAGAATTATTTGGGAAAGAAACAGGAACTTCTAAAGGTATGGGTGGTTCTATGCATATTTTTTCTAAAGAATTTCGTTTTTACGGAGGGCATGGTATCGTTGGAGGTCAAATTCCATTAGGTGCTGGTTTAGCTTTTGGTGATAAATATAAAGGTAGTGACGCAGTAACTTTAACCTGTTTTGGTGATGGTGCTGCAAGACAAGGTTCTTTACATGAGGCTTTTAATTTAGCGATGTTATGGAAATTACCTGTAATTTTTATTTGTGAAAACAACCAGTATGCAATGGGTACTTCCGTAGAAAGAACAGCAAACCATACAGATATTTGGAAGTTAGGTTTAGGTTACGAAATGCCTTGTGGACCTGTAGACGCTATGAATCCTATAAAAGTTGCAGAAGCTGTAGATGAAGCTATACAAAGAGCAAGACGTGGTGATGGACCAACATTCTTAGAAATGAAAACATACCGATATAGAGGTCATTCTATGTCTGATGCTCAAAAGTACAGAACTAAAGACGAAGTGGAAGAGTACAAAAAAATTGATCCTATTACACAAGTTTTAGACATTATTAAAGAGAAAAAATACGCTACAGACGAAGAAATTGAAGCGATCAATAAAGAAGTTAAAGCTAGAGTTAAAGAATGTGAGCAATTTGCAGAAGAGTCTCCATTCCCAAAAACTCAGCAATTATACGATATGGTTTATGAACAAGAAGATTACCCTTTTATAAGTTAAAATATGGCTACAATTATAAACATGCCACGTTTAAGTGACACCATGGAAGAAGGTGTTGTGGCACAATGGTTAAAACAAGTTGGAGATAAAATTGAAGAAGGCGATATTTTAGCTGAAATAGAAACCGATAAAGCAACGATGGAGTTTGAGTCTTTCTACGAAGGTACTTTACTTCACATTGGTGTTCAAGAGGGAGAAACTTCTCCAGTAGACACTTTATTGGCTATTATTGGTGAAGAAGGTGAAGATATTTCTGGAATTTTAGCTGGAGGTGGAGAAGCTTCTACTGAAGCTGAAGCGACTCCTGAAAAAGCAGAAGAAACTAGTTCTGAAACTTCAAATGAAGCCCCAGCTAGTGCAGCAATACCAGAAGGAGTGCAAGTAATTACAATGCCTCGCTTAAGTGATACGATGACTGATGGAACGGTTGCTTCTTGGTTAAAACAAGTTGGAGATACTATTGAAGAAGGAGATATTTTAGCCGAAATTGAAACGGATAAAGCTACTATGGAGTTTGAATCTTTCTACGAAGGAAACTTATTACATATTGGTGTACAAGAAGGAGAAACTGCTCCTGTAGATAGTTTATTAGCTATTGTTGGTCCTGAAGGAACAGATGTTTCTGCTATTTTAGTTGGAGGAGTTCCTACAAAATCTGATGATGCTCCTAAAAAAGAAACAGCAGCTACCGAAGCTCCAAAAGCTGAAGCTAAAAAGGAAACAACTCCTGAGAAAGCAGAAACTACTGCTAATACAAATGGTAGAATATTTGCTTCGCCATTGGCGAAAAAAATTGCAGCTGATAAAGGTTATAATTTAGCAGATATTAAAGGTTCTGGTGAAAACGGAAGAATTACTAAAAAAGATGTAGAAGAATTTTCTCCTTCTGCAAAACCAGCTCCTCAAAAAGAAGCTGCTTCAAAAGCTACAACTACTAGTTTTGTTGCTGCTGGTGAAGAAAAATCTGAAGAAGTTAAAAATTCTCAGATGCGTAAAGCTATTGCAAAATCTTTAGGTAACTCTAAATTTACTGCTCCAGATTTCAGTTTAACTATTGAAGTTGATATGGACAATGCAATTGCTTCTAGAAAAACAATAAATGCTATTCCAGATACAAAAGTATCTTTTAATGATATGGTTGTTAAAGCTTGTGCAATGGCGTTACAAAAGCATCCACAAGTAAATACTTCTTGGTCAGATAATACAACTATTTACCATAGTCACATACATGTTGGTGTTGCTGTTGCTGTAGATGATGGTTTATTAGTTCCTGTAATTAAGCATACGAATCAATTGAGTTTAACTCAAATTGGTGCGGGTGTTAGAGATTTAGCAGGAAAAGCAAGAAACAAGAAATTAACTCCAGCAGAAATGCAAGGAAGTACATTTACGGTTTCTAACTTAGGTATGTTTGGTATTCAGAATTTTAATTCTATTATCAATCAACCAAA
>CAYPHE010000024.1:0-17163 GCA_964410075.1 uncultured Polaribacter sp. | reverse complement strand
ATTCAACAGAGATTTTACCAGATCACATTGCAGAAGCAATACAATATAGAAGTTTAGATAGAGAAAGTTGGTTGGGTTAAAATTGATAATGTATGAAAAAATATATTTTAACTTTTATTTGTTTAATTATTTCAATTGTTGGAATTTCACAAACTACGTTAACTCATAATTTGGGTAATGATTTGGTTAAAACGAAAATTTATGCCTGTAGTTGGGGTGGCATAAAATGGGCTAGAGTATTTAAACTAGAAGAATTTAACATATCTGATAATGAAGAGTTTATTATAAAATCTGCAAGTATAGGTCTTTTTAACACAGGTTCTTGGGATGTAAGAATTCAATTTAATATCTATGAAGTCGATGAAAATTTTCCAAATTCATTTTCTACTAACACTTTAATTGGAAGTAGTCAAATTGAGAGAGCTCCTTACCTTCCAAGTACTTCTCTACCAGAAATTATGAAAATTGATTTTAATAATCCTGTAGTAGTTCCTGCTGAAAGTAAACGAATATTAATTGAGGCTCATCAATTAAGTAGTTCTGCTAGCTCTGCAATTGCACTTGCAGCAGGAACAATAATAGATAAAGATATTTCTTGGTTTAAATCTGAAAATGGCGGTTGTCCTCCAGATAGATATACTTCAACTACTGATTTAAATTTAGCTAATGGTGTTACTAATTTCTATATTGTTGCTAATGGAGAAGCAAAAACAATTTTTCCTTTTTCAATCATAAATGATAATAGTTGTTCAAATTTTTCAAATAATCTAAGCTTAACCAATCAATCAGAAATAAAATCTGTAGTTTGGGATTTTGATGACCCAAGTTCTGGAGTAAACAATACATCAAATGCTATTGATGCTAATCATCAATTTACATCTTCAGGAATTTATAACGTTACAGCTACTGTAACACATACAGATAATAAAGTTTACACTATTCCCAAAGAAATTGAAATTTTTGATGTGCCAAATGTAAATAAAGAAGTTTCTTTAAAACAATGCGACAACTCAGATATAGACGGTTTCAGTTTGTTTAATTTAAATGAGATAAAAGAACAAATCATTTCAAATTCAGATAATTATACCATTACTTTTTACGAAGAAAAAATACTTGCAGAAAATAAAGGGACTACGATTACTAATATAACTCAATATGAGAATCAACAAGTAAGTACAGATACTATTTGGGCAAGAACTGAAAATGCAAACGGTTGTTTTAGTGTGAGTGAAGTTGATTTATTAGTATCAACTACTCAAATCCCTATCAAGTATTCAAAGTCATTCTATCAATGTGATGATGGTTCAGACACTTCAGATGGTGTTGCTACTTTTGATTTTAGTGAAGTTACAAGTGAAATCCTTGATATTTTTCCCTCCAATCAACAGTTAGACATTAATTACTTTAAAAATGAAGCTGATGCTTTAGCTGAAGAAAATAAAATTGATAATATTTCTAGCTATCAAAATACAAAATCTCCTAATCAACAAATAATATATATAAGAGTTGATAGTAAAATAGACAATTCTTGTTTAGGTTTAGGGGCTCATATTATTTTAAATGTAGAAAAAGTACCTATTGCAAATCCTGTTTTTATAAACCCTGAATGTGATTTTGATAGAGATGGTTTATTCTCTTTTGACACTTCTTCAATACAATCTACAATTGTTGGTAACCAAACCAATGTTGAAGTTAGTTATGTTGATGAAAATGGAAATATACTTTCCACTCCTTTACCAAATCCATTTATAACAAATTCACAAAAAATAACTGCAAGAATTGAAAATTCAAATTCTAGAGATAAAGATGGTAAATGTTATGATAACACTGTAATTGATTTTGTGGTAAATACTGTTCCAATGGTAAATAATGTAAACCCGATAGAGTTATGCGATGATGATTTTGATGGAATGGTTGCTTTTGATACTTCTAATATAGAAACCTCTATTTTAGGAAATCAAACAGACATTATTGTTTCGTATTTTGACGAGAATGACAATAAGCTACCTAGTCCTATACCCAACCCTTTTTTTACACATTCACAAGATATTAGAGTTAGATTAGAAAATAACTTATCATCTTCATGTTTTACAGAAACCCAAGTAAGTTTTATAGTTCATAAAAAACCTTTAGTTGAAGTGATTGAAGAAGATATTATTTGCGTTGTAAATGGTGAAAAGAATCTTACATTATCTGTAATTAAACCTAATGAAAATTTAACTTATGAATGGCTTAACAATAATAATGAAGTTATTGGTAAAGCATCTTCTATAGAAATAAATAGTAAAGGAATTTATAAGGTAAAGTCAATTTCTAAATTTGGTTGTGAATCTGAAATTAAAGAAGTGTTAGTAAAAGAATCTTCTTTATCTACTGTTGATGTTAACAATATTGAAGTAAAAGACGATTCAGATAATAATTACATCAGAGTCAATACAGAAAGTTTAGGTTTGGGAGAATATGAGTTTAGACTTTTAGATTCAGAAAGAAATATTATACGAGGTTATCAAGAGGATAGTTATTTTGAAGATTTAGATGGGAATACTTATATTTTAGAAATTAATGATAAGAATAATTGTGGAAGCATAGAAATTGAGATTTCTTTAATTAATTTTCCTAAATTCTTCACTCCAAACAATGATGGCAAAAATGATTACTGGCATATTGAAGGAAAAGATAAAAGTTATTATAAAGAGATCATTATACATATCTTTAATAGATTTGGTAAAAAAATTACTTCAATAAACATAAACGATATTGGATGGAATGGAACTCTCAATGGTAGAAATTTACCTGAAGATGATTATTGGTTTATGGCATACCTTACGAATTATAAAGATGAAGTTTTGAAAAAAACAGGCTATTTTAGTTTAATTAGGAAGTAGTTTTACTTTTTATTCTTCAGATAAATATTTACCAACAAACCAAAAATAATTAAGAAAACACCTAACAAGGTCCATAAAGTATAAACTTCTCCAAACCAAAAAGCTCCAATAATTATTACAAAAATAGCTTCTAAATATTTTACTGGCGCAACAAGCGTTGTTTCTTGCGCTTGTAAGGCTTTGGTCATATACAATTGCCCAAAATAACCAAAAATACCTAGGCTAAATAACAACAACCATTCTGTTAGGTTTGCAGGACTTTGCCAATATTTAATAGACAATATTCCTCCGAACAGAAAAGCCATCACCATAAAATAATTGATGATAACTAAGGGATGTTCTTTATTTCCTATTTGACGAATTACAACAAATATCAACCCTAAAAAAATAGCCGAAAGCAAAACAAATAATAAACCGATTGAATCTACCTGACCATCAAAACCTTTAATGATTACAACGCCTGAAAAAGCTACCAAAAACAAAATCCATTGAATTGGTTTTATTTTTTCTTTTAAAAAAAATAGCGCAAAAATTGCTGCAAAAATTGGCGAAGTATAACGTAAAGAAACTGCAGTACCCACCGCTAAATAATTTAAGGATAGGAAAAAACAGGTTAATGAAATTACTCCATAAACACCTCTTAAAAACAATAATTTTTTATTATTTCCCAACACAGGAACTTTTGCTTTTAAAACTAAAGGAATAGTAAAGCATAACGTACCTATAGAACGGAAGAAAACAACTTGATAAGCATTGAAACCACTTAAATATTTTGCTACAGCATTCATAAATGAAAAAGCAATGGCACTAAATATCATATAAGTAATAGCAGTAGAAACTTTCATATAGAAGTATTAAATAACAAATGCCAAAAGTACATCAAAAAAAGTGAACAAAATCTTGTTTTTAAAATTATGATTTTTTTATCTAAAACACCTTTTAAAGATTTTTACCGCATTAAAAACAATTTATTTTAGTTTATTTTTAAACAATTTGTAATTATTTGTGATTTTTATTGAATTTATCATACTCAAAAAAAGTATTGATTTTATAATTTAGTAACCTACTAATTAATTCAAATAAATCATGAAATCTACAGATTTTAGCAGAAGAGCGTGGCTAAAAAGAAGCTCTTTAACTTTGGGTGCTTTGGCGTTAGTTCCGAGTGACATTTGGAGCAAAAATGTTCTAGAAGCACAAAAAAATAACAACCGTTTTCTCTACACTTCAAACAACTATTTTAACGAATACACACCTCCATTAGTTAACAAAGAAAATAAAATGGTAATTCTACGAGCTAATGAAAACCCATATGGTCCTCCACCAAAATCTGCAGAGGCTTTTCAAAAAGCAGTTTTTTCTGGAAATAGATATGGCTGGAAATCTTTGGGGAATTTAATTGATAAAATTGCCCAAAACGAGGGAGTCACTAAAGATCAAGTATTAATGGGACCAGGCTCTTCTGATCTACTTGAAAAAGTAGCAATGGTTTTCTTTCAAAAAGGAGGTAATGTAGTTAGTGCAGATCCTAGCTACATGTCTTTAATGGTGGTTGCAAAATCTGTAGGAGGCAATTGGAAATCTTACAAATTACTTGCAGATTCTCAACACGATTTAGATGCTATGGAAGCGGGTATAGATAGCAATACAAAATTGGTCTACATCTGTAACCCTAACAACCCTACGGGTTCTATTACTGATGCAAATAAATTAAAAGATTTCTGTAGCAGAGTATCTGAAAAAGTTCCTGTTTTTGTTGATGAAGCTTATATAGAATTATCTAAAAACGGAATAAAAGACTCTATGAATTCTTTAGTTGCCGGAGGAAAAAATGTAATTATAGCAAGAACGTTTTCTAAAATTCATGGAATGGCTGGTTTACGTATTGGTTATGTTATCGGTAAAGCAACAACTTTAAAAAGAATATCTGACATTACAAGAGGTGGAATGGGAATTACAGGTCCATCGATTGCAGCAGCCACTACAAGTTTAGAAAATGAAGATTTTTTAAAGAACTGTAAAATCAAAATCACAAAGGCAAGAAATTATACCATGTCTTACTTAAAAGAAAAAAACTTTGCTTATTTACCTTCAGAAACCAACTTTATCATTTTTGAAATCCCTATGGAAGGTAAAATATTTTTAGAAAAAATATATGCTAAAAATATAGCTGTTAGAGCTTTTAAATTTTGGAATAAAGACTGGTGTAGAGTTAGTATTGGAACTTTGGATGAAATGAAGAAATTTACAAGTACAATAGATGAAATATTTGTATAAACATGGATAATGCTTTAGAAAAATCAATTTCATTTCTATTATTTATAGGAATTGGCATCTTACTAAAAAAGAAAATTTCTGCTGGTGACGAAACTAATGGTTTAAAAAGTTTAATATTAACCTTGGCCTTGCCAGCAACTATTTTTATTGCCTTACTTAAAATAAAAATAAACAGTAGTTTTTTAGTCTATCCTATTTTAGCACTAGCTCTAAATGTTGTGCTTTTTTCTATAACCCCATTATTACTTTCTTTGGTTGGTATAAAATCGAATTCTAAAAAAGCAAAAAGCGCTAGACTCTTATTGCCCTCTTTAGCACCAGGTTTATCTTGTTTTCCTTTTATTCTTGAATTTTTAGGTGAAGATGAACTTGCTAAAGCTGCAATGGCAGATTTAGGTAATAAGTTTTTTGTGCTTTTTTTATTGTATTTAGTCGCACTAAGATGGCACTATAATAATACAGATTACACATCAGATTCTTTAAAAACAAAATTAATTTCTTTAGGAAAAACATTATTGTACGAGCCTGTAAACCTTTTTATTTTCCTTGCATTAACGTTAGTTTCTTTTGGAGTAACCCTAGAAAAACTCCCTAATTTTCTATCTACCACTTTGTTAAGAATAAGCGGTATAATGACTCCTCTAGTATTGTTATTTATTGGGTTAGCAGTAAAATTAAAAAAGAAACAATTCTTTGAACTGTTTTCTTTACTAATATTAAGAGCTAGTCTTAGTTTATTATTGGTTTGTGGTATTGTAGCTCTTGTAGATATTAAAGCTCAAAACACTATTTTATTAATGGTTGCTTTTTCTTTAAGTGCCTGTAGTTTTTGGCCATTTGCTCATATTTCTTCTATAAACTTTAAAGAAAGTAAAGAAGATAAGTGCAATAGAACATTTGATACTAATTTTTCTCTATCGATACTAGCACTCTCTCTACCTATTTCTGTATTGCTTATTTTAGGAATTTTAAGTGCAAATGACACTTTTACCTCCATTTCAAACATTTTATGGTTGTCTGCAATGTTATTTATTGTTGGAATATTTTATCCTATTCTTAAAAAAGTAAAAATAACATTCTATAAAAAAGAATTGGCTCTTCCACAAAGTAAAAGAGCCAATTTTGAAATCGATAAGTAAAAACTGATTACAAATCGAAAGCTTCATTAATTTCTTCTAGCACTACTTTTCCTTCAACAATATTTAAACCTTTTGCTAAATATTTGTTTTCATTACAAGCAGCCTCCCAACCTTTAGTAGCTAGTTGTAGTACAAAAGGTAGTGTTACATTTGTTAATGCTATTGTAGATGTGTAAGGAACTGCTCCTGGCATATTTGCTACACAATAATGTACTACATCATCTATAATATAAGTTGGATCTTCATGAGTTGTGGGCTTAGTTGTTTCTATACAACCTCCTTGGTCTACCGCAACATCTACAATTACAGTTCCCGGTCTCATTAACTTCAACATTTCTTTAGTAATTAATTTAGGTGCTTTTGCTCCTTTAATTAAAACACCTCCAATAATTAAATCGTGAGTTTGTATGTATTTTTTGATATAATATTCGCTAGAAAAACAAGTAATTACGTGATTTGGTAAAATATCATTTACATAACGTAAGCGCTTCATATTTACATCCATTATAGTAACATGAGCTCCTAAACCTGCCGCCATTTTTGCTGCCTGAATACCAACTACACCTGCCCCAAGAATCAATACTTTTCCTGGTGAAACACCAGGGACACCGCCTAATAAAACACCTCTACCTTTTACAGGTTTTTCTAAGTATTTTGCTCCTTGTTGTATTGCCATTCTTCCTGCAACCTCAGACATTGGCGTTAGCAACGGTAAACCTCCATCTGCATCTTCTACCGTTTCGTAAGCAATACAAATAGCATTACTTTTAAGCATTGCTTTTGTTAAAGCTTCGCTAGATGCAAAATGAAAATAAGTAAATAGAACTTGGTTGGGTTTTATTAGATCATATTCTTGCTCAATGGGTTCTTTTACCTTAACAATCATATCAGATTTTTGGTAAACCTCTTCAATAGTGTTTACAATTACGGCACCAACTTCTTCATAGTCTTTATTTGAAAAACCACTACTAAAGCCAGCTTGGTCTTGTACATAAACGGTATGATTTCTTTTAATTAGTTCATACACTCCAGCAGGAATCATACCTACTCTACTTTCGTTATTCTTAATTTCTTTTGGAATACCAATTATCATAATGCGAAGATTTATTTTAAGGTTTCGAAATTACAATAATTATAAAAAATAGTTCAAATATTAACTTTTTTTTACGATATCTACACCGTTATTCAAAAATCACCTAGAATAACATTAAGACCCTATCGTTAATAGTTCATTCCATTGTGTAGTAAAACGATTGCTTCGATGCTCTTTTATTAAAGCCCATTCCTTTTCTCTATTTCCTACGGTAGCTAATTTTACTTTATTTTTTCCGTATTTACTGTTTAGTTTGTCTATAACTTTTGTTAGTTCTATAGATTCAATCTTTTCTTCTTTGTAAAACAGATTGGTTTGAATATCTGTATCAGGAACAAGTCCTGTTAAGTTTACCCCAACTTTTTTATAGCGATGGCCAGGTTTATAGATCTTTTTTAAGCCTTTTAGGGCTTCTTTTGTCAATTTTGCTGTACTATTGGTAGGTACTTCTAAAGTAATTAGTATTTTTTGATAGTGTTGTTTATCTACATTACTATGGTAATTGGTTTGTAAAAAAACTTCTAAATAACGTGCTGCTGAACCTTGCTGACGCAATAAATCTGCAACCTCTGCAACATAATAACTAGTTGCTTCTTCTATTAAACCGTAATTTTCTAATTTATATCCAAAAGATTTTGCTGTACCAATTCCCTTTTTAGCTTCAACCAGAGGCATCATTTCATTACAAGGCATATTATTGAGTTCTCTCCATAAACGCTCCCCAACTACTGTCATTTCTCTACGAACCCAAGCTAAAGGCAGTTTTGTAAAATCTAGTGCGGTTGTTGCACCTGCATTTTCGACCCGAATTTTATGATTTTTGCCAATACCCCAAATGTCTTTTACACTTGCTCTTTCTAACATTTTTATTCGCTTCTCTTCAGAATCAATTACTAAAACACCTCTGTTTTCTTCAATTTTCTTAGCAAATTTATTCGCCATTTTAGATAAGGATTTTGTTTTAGCGATGCCCACGCCCACAGGTATTCCAGTATTTTTATGTACTCGCTCTTTTATTTCTTTCGCAACTTGTTCTAGATTTTTAAGTGGATAATGAGAAAGATCTACAAAACTCTCGTCGATGCTATATTCTTCCACCGAAGGTGAAAATTCTCGTAATGTATCCATTACCCGTTGAGACATATCTGCATACAACGTATAATTTGAAGAAAAACAGGTAACGTTATTTGCTTTTAAAATGTCTTTTATCTTAAAAACAGGTTGAAACATTGGAATATGTGCTAATGCTTTTGCTTCTTTATTGGCAGCAATAACACATCCATCATTATTACTTAAAACAACAACGGGCCTCCCTTGTAAATCAGGACGAAAGACCTGTTCGCAAGATGCATAAAAACTGTTGCAATCTACTAAAGCAATCATAATGTAGATTTAATAATATAAGTAATTACTCCCCAAAGTTGAAATTCTTCCAACTTACTTTTCTCGCTAATTTTTTCTATTTGAAAAGCACCTTCTTTGGTTATTAGTGCCAATTGATTGTTCTTTGGTGTTAACGACTTGTCTACAATTAATACATCATCTTTAAAAATGTTGTATGCACCAAAACTATCGTCTGAAACCCGCACATAAAATGTAGATGACGGATTGGTAATTAACTCAGAATTCAAGTCTATTCTAGGTTCTGTATAATGTGTTGCAGGACTAGAAAAACCCGTCTGATTAGGACGTGCTACTCTATAACTTTTCTTCGATTTTTGTACTAAGCTTACTTTACCTGATTTCACTCTTTAAAATTACCACAAAAAGGAATAAGTATTTGTTAATTGTAATGGAAAGAATTAACAATTTTTATCTCTTACAAAAATGAGGTCGTCTAAAATATCTTAAACAACCTCATTGTATGAGCAAAACTTTTAAGTATTAAAAAAAATAAGATTCAATTATATTGTGTATGCTATATCTAATACACTAGCATTATCAAATATTTTTACAATAATTTTTTGATTAGCATCATCATAATAATACGCATTGCTTGTCGCATTTTCTAAATTACTTTGAGCTGATAATTTTTTACCATTTAAAGTTACCGTATTTGGAGAACTTGTAATTCCTAAAAAAGAAACATAAAAAAAGGTTTCTAAAGGTGTATAGTTTTTATTTTCGTAAGTTCTTTTAAATTCAACTGCTCTTCCATTAGAGTTTTTTGTTGCTGATATTTCCGTTACTCGATAAGCCCCATCTTCTTCAAAAGAAGTAGATACTTTATCATCTTGATACAATTGATAAGTAGTTACATTGCCTTCAGCTTTACTTGTTGGATAGATAAAGAAATTTAAATAATTTGGATTTTCTGCATCTACAAACTGTGTCAATTGACGAATGGGTAAAATAGCGCCTTCTCTTACATAAACAGGCACCAAATCTAGTGTTACATACCATTCGTAAGTTTGTCCGCCTTTAGTCGGTGCTGGCAACACTCCTCCGTTTACATCAAATACGTACCAATTGTTATCATTTGGCAAATACACCTCTTTGTACCAATTTTCATCTATTACAGGTGCAACCATTATGTCTTTCCCTAAAAAGAATTGTTGATCTGCGTAAGAAAACACATTAATATCATTAGGCTCATTTAAAAATAAAGTACGACATATTGGTAGTCCGTTCTGTGTGTTTTCGTACATGAAATCGTAAAAAACTTGTAATAGTTGGTAACGAATTTCTATATACTTTTTACAATTATCTCCTACAGGTTCCCCATAATTATAGGGTTCTTGGAAACTTTTATTGTAACCATCGTAATGATTTCTGTACCAAGGTAAAAAGGCTCCAGCTGTCATCCAACGTGTAAACAATTCGTATTGTGTTACGTTATGCGTACCATTTTCGGTAACACTTCCTGAGCCTTTTCCAAACCCGCCAATGTCACATCCAGAAATTGGCAAACCGCTTAAACCAACATTTAATACTTCTGGAATGTTAATCTGTAAAAAATCCCAACTACTTGCGGAATCTCCCGTCCAAATTCCTGCATAACGATGCACCCCTGCAAAGCCTCCTCTAGAAATGATAAAATTTCTTTTCTTGTAATTGTATTCTCCAACGGCTGTTTTATCGTTTTTCAATTTTGTTAACCCTTCATAAGTTGCGGTTACCAAGTTTAACGAAAAGGAATTATGAATTTTAGCATTAGGCTGATAGCTATCAGTTACTTTATCGTACATCTGTAAATCTAAGGGTAAAGATTTTACAGCGGTATCGTTATCTACATTTGGCACTAGCGCTGGGCAAGTCATATCTTGCCAAATCATATCTAATCCTTTACTTAATAAATATTGATATTGTGCACCCCAGTATTCTTTTACCGATTCAACTCCCAAATCCATATAATACCCGTAAGTTCCTAATGTAGGTTGCCCGTTGGGGTGAGAAGGATCTGGATAATTGGCTATATATGGATTAAAATATTTTCCATCATACTGTGTATCTGTACCATAACTTTCTTGTGCCATAAAAATTTCGTTACTCGGCGCTTGCTCATAACGCGTATTCCAAATAAAAGCTTGTGGGTACGGTGTTTCTGCTCCATCTCCAGTATCGTCTACTGCTGTAATCGTATCTGATTTATAGGTAGATTGCATTGCATTACCCGCATTTAGATTAACCAAATTATCTCTTGTTGGATAGCCTACATATCCATCCTCCCCAGGAGTTTTTCCATTTTCGTCATAAGGATTTGCTGTAATAATTCCTGTAATGTTGGTACTACATTTAAAGCCTTGATCGTGCAAATTATCAAACATTTCTCCTACGTTAGGAAACTTTACTTCACTGTTAGTAAATGTTCTATAATTATTTTGAAAATCTACATCAATATGTAATCCATCTATGGGAATTTGAGCATTTCTATAAGCATTAGCTGCATCTTCTAAACGTTGTCTATCAAAATAGCCATAACAACCTTGTTGGTAGCCAAATGCATACATTGGTGGCATGGCTGATGCTCCTGTTAATTTTGAATATTGTGTTATAACACTTGCCACTTCGTTGATGCTTCCTTCTTGGGTATCTCCTACCAAAATGTAGTAATCTAATTCTCCGTACAAAGCGCCAAAATAATATTTGCCATCCATATCAGAATAGTCATTAGCTCCCATGTTAAAGTATGTTTGAGATACGTTGTCTAAATAGATACCGTAGGCATAATCAATGGCAGTATCTCCTTTTCCAATGGCTAAACAATAAGGCATAGAGTTATACAAAGGTCCAGAAGGATTTAACGGACCTCCAGAGGTTCCATCAGGAATAACACCACCATCACCATATTCAAAATTGTCGTAGTTAAAAAAAGTCATTGTATACTCTTTCTTATCTACTTTAGCACCTGCCTTTTCTCCAAAGCCAAAATAACTTTCGGTAGTTGGCGATTTTTTTAAATTGGCAACAGCTTCATTACTAAACACGATATTTTTGCCATAGGTATCTTCAGTAATAACCTTTCCATCTTTTTGTACGGAAATTCCATAAGGAGCTAATCCTATATACACATCTAAAACACCTGTAGAAACGTGTAATGTACCTCCATTATCATTAGTTTCTTCGTGTGTTATCGTAACATTTCCTAAATCTCTGGTTACTACAGCATAAGATTTATTACTTGTGTAATCAGGATTTTTTAAAGGTTTAAATCTTACTCTTAAGGCTGTTTTTGATAGAAAAGAGATTTTAATCTGGTATCCTAAACTGTTATTTAGATAAAGATCGTTTCCACTAAAATTATAATTGGTAATTTTTCCTATTTGATTCCAGCCTGTTGGCGAGTTGGGTTGAAATTCATTAACTTGAACATAATTAAATTGTGACATAGGTTTTGTTTTAGGTGGTTGGGTATGTATTAAATTTTATTTTTTTGTAGCTGTTGGTAAAAAACTAGGCTTTTGATTAAGCAACCAGCTGAAATCTGCTGACGAAGGTCTACTGTTAAAAACAGGAACCTTATTTCCGTTAGCATCATAAGTAAAACCAGTTGCAATATTGCTGGAAAAATGACAACCAATACAGCTTTCTGTTCCGTAAATAAGACGATGACTATTTTTAGTATCGTAACCAACAGGGTTCGCATTCATTTGAAAATAAGCAGGTTCGTTGGTCATGTAAATATCAAATCCAGAATTTGGATCTTTGGCTGTACTTCCTAAAGTATCTGTATAAACTGTTTTATAAGGTGAATCTGCATCTGCTCTTTGTAAAAAAGCTTGTACTACTTTATCATTAGTTCCAACAATGGTTCCTCCTTGAAAATACGTTTCCATAATCATATTGGTTAAATAAGTTGGTGTTGGTCTACCGCCTGATTTGTTAGTTACAGATTCTGGTAAACTATAAATAGTATCTTTTACCGAACCTCCTGTATTTCCGTAAGTGTATGGTTTTGCTGAAGGATCTGTAGGCCACTGTGTTCCTATCTGTTGGTAGTATTGTAGTTTTGATCCTGCTTGTTTTAACAAAAATTGTACTTGATTGTTTAAGGCTTGTGTTGCGCCTGAAATAGGATCTATTCGTTGAATTTGAGTTTTAAATGGTTTTCCTTCTGCCTTTAAACGGGTAGTATCTGGAAACACATTTACAGGTTCTAAAGAATTAGATGCTCTGTAGGATGCTTTTAATGGTTTTCCATCTACAACTTCTAGTTCGTTTACTTCTAAATTATCTACATGTTCAAATGTTGTCCAAATCCATTGTGGTGCAGATGCCGTTTTAGAAGAAATATGCATACCAACCATTCCTACTTTTTCTTTGGTATACGATTTTCCGTCTTCCGAAATTACGTAACCATCTGTTGAAAAATAACGCGACTCAATATCTGATTCTTCTAAGATTTTCCAAGCGACCTTAATTTCTATTACACCTTCATCTTTTCGGTTTCCAGAAGGAAAAGTAACGTCGCCAAATTCTTCTGAAAATTTAATTTGCCCATCGTAGTTATAAAGTTCGTGTTTTAAAATATAATCGAACTCTATTTCATTCATTCGCACTTCATATCTAGTAATGTTCCCATTCTGATCCCAAATTGGACCTGTAAATGCTTGATCTATTTCATCTTCAATATCAGGACTATGAAAGTCTACAAACTTATTGGTTCTAAATAGTACTTTTTCATTACTATAGTCTGTGGTATCTGCAAAATGAGCTGGTGGAGTAAAAACACCCCATGGCAATGGTCGTTTTCCATTTTCTCTAAATACTTCGTAGCTTTCTTTCCATCCAAACCATTCTGGATTCCCATCATCACTAATTTTTGGCATGGGTTTTCCAGACTCATCAACTGGCCAGTTTAAAGAAACAAACCATTGCCAAGACAGCACTTCGAAAAGGCGTTGTACTTCGGTAAAAGCTCCTTGTTGGGTTAATTTTGCTTGCAACTGCCTGTC
Source organism: uncultured Polaribacter sp. (assembly GCA_964410075.1). Lineage (GTDB taxonomy): Bacteria > Bacteroidota > Bacteroidia > Flavobacteriales > Flavobacteriaceae > Polaribacter. The sequence continues at coordinate 3,374 of CAYPHE010000024.1, read as the reverse complement.
TACATCCCAAGGGGTGATTGGTGTAAGTGGCGTTGGAAAATCTAAATAAGGTTTAGACGGATTGCCTACTATTACAGTGGCATACTCGTCTTTTTTTGAGTTACAAGAACTCATTACTACACACATTAATAATGCGATTGAGAATTTAATGGTTTTCATGTTTAATTATTTTGGGGTTAGTAGATTTATTGTAATTTATTGTAGTTCGTTTTTTTAATGATTATTCATGCATTTCTAATTTTTGATTATAAAACAAGAGATTTTACACAGATAAAATAAGTGTCTATAAACAATACTTTATGATATCTGCTCTGGCTAAATTAGTCATTTCAAGAAAAAAGAAAACACGTAAAAACACCTGTTAATCAATGTTTTACGTGTTTCTTAATATATTCTATTTAAAAAAGAAAATTCCTGAATTTAAAGAGTAAATATTGTTGATTTCTGAAATTACAGATGATTTTCGAAAAATTTATAAAATATGCTGTATTTTTTTCAGGGGATATTTCCCCTAAAATTGAATTAGAAGTATTGTTTTTAAGTCAGAAAAAAATAATTTGCTAGAAAAACAAAGGAATTACAAATTGATAATACAAAATCAATAAGCCAACTGCTATTAAATTTAAAACAATTCCTGCTCTAACCATTTGATTTACTTTTACATATCCACTTGCAAAAACAATGGCATTTGGCGGTGTTGCCATTGGCAACATAAACGCACAACTACTTGCCATGGTAACAGGAATTAATAAATTTAAAATTGGGATGTTTAACCCAATTGCAATTCCTGCCACTACAGGAGCTAAAACAGCAACCAATGCTACATTGCTCATTAGTTCTGTCATAAATAACATTAAAATGATTAATAAAGAGACCGTTAATAGAATATTGAATTCTCCTGCTGCAATAGCATCTGTTATTAACGAAACTAAACCGGAAGAGGCCATTCCTTTAGCCAGTGCCAAACCTCCACCAAATAATAATAAAATTCCCCAAGCTAATTTGCTAGTATCATTCCAATCTAATACAAAAACTCCTTTTTTAATATTTAACGGAATGGCAAATAAAGCAACTGCACCAATTAAACTAATAATGGTGTCAGACAGTTTTAATCCTGGCAGTAAATCGTTAATTACTGTTCTTGTAATCCATAAAAAAACTGTGATTGCAAAAATAGTAAGAACTCTTTTTTCTTTAGCAGATATTTTACCTAGTTTCTCCAATTCTTGGTGAATTAAATTTGCAGATGATGTAAATAGAATTCCTTTACAAGGGAACATCCATTTTACCAGTACAAAATAGACAGCCATTATCATTATTAACGAAAAAGGGAAACCAAAACTCATCCACGTTAAAAAAGAAATTTGAATGTTATATTCATTTTCTAACAAACCAATTAAAACCGAGTTTGGTGGTGTTCCAATAACAGTTGCTATTCCACCAGCATTTGCAGCAAATGCAATACCTAACATAATACTTAAGGCAAAGTTTTTATCTCTTTTGGTAAAACCATCTTTATCATCAATTAATAATTTGATAACAGAAATAGCAATAGGTAGCATTACAACTGTACTTGCTGTATTGCTAATCCACATACTCATAAAAGCGGTAGCCAACATAAAACCTAACACTACTTTTTCTGGAGTTGTACCTGTTAGTTTTACAATGGTCAATGCAATTCTACGATGTAAATTCACTTTTTCTAATGCTAGCGCTAAGATAAAACCTCCGAAAAATAAAAAGATGATTGGACTACCATAATTGGCACCAACATCTGCAATAGGCATTACTTTTAACAAAGGAAACAAAATTATTGGTAATAAAGCTGTAACGGCAATATGAACTGTTTCTGTTATCCACCAAACAACCATCCAAACAGCAATTGCAATTACTGCATCTCCTTTTTCAGAAACTAGCGTAATTGGTAAAAATTTGATGATAAAAAATAAAAGTGGCCCTAGTAATAATCCTATTTTTTTGGTTTTTGGCATAGAACATTTTTTTAACAAAAAATTAAAATAAGTAAATCAAAAATAATTATCTTTGCAAAGATATTACGAAATAACATTGAAACTACTTTTTTGTATTTAAATAGCACAATCATTATTTAATTTACATATTCTAAGTAGAAAGTATTAAGCCTCTGTTCCTCAAACAGAGGCTTTTAATTTCCGAAAATCGGAAATAGCTACATTTTGTAGTGAGCGTGATTTGTAGCGTTTATACTAATAGCTCACCACTAATACTTTATTTTCAATGAAAACACGTAATATCAACGGAGTGGAAGAGAAATTAATTTGTAGAAGGTTTATCGTGAAAAACGGTATTCGTATTTATCCTAAAAAGGGTAAATGCTTTTGCTTTTGGGTTTCTGTAGACTAATAGTCTAACACTATTTGCAAAATAAAAAACTTGAGGAATTTTTTATTTTGCATCTTTATAAAAAAATTACATATATTTGCCACATAACGCCTCTGTTATCTTTTTCACGTCTTATAAAGTGAAAGTAGATTCTGGGGCTTTTTTTTATTATTACATGGGAGATAAAGTTGCTATTCTTGTTGATGGTTCTTTTTTTTTAAAAAGATATAATCAAATTATTACAAATGGTAAAAATCATTCTGCTAGCATTGTCGCTTCAGAACTAACTAAAATGTGTTGGAAGCATCTTGATAAAAATGATTCTATGTATAGAATTTTTTATTATGATTGTTTACCTTTAACCAAATCTGTAGTAAACCCTGTTACTAATGAAAGAGTTCATTATTCACAATCTAAAACAAACGTTTTTCGTAATTCATTTATTAATGAACTTAAAAAGCAAAGAAAAGTTGCTGTAAGACTAGGAACTCTAAAATCAAGAAACGAATGGATTATTAATCCTAAAAAAACAAAAGATTTATTAAAAGGAAAAATCAAACTTAAAGATTTAGTGGAGAGCGATGTAAAATACAGTATAACTCAAAAAACTGTTGATATAAAAATTGGTATAGACATTGCTTCTTTAGTTCTAAAAAAGCATATAAGTAAAATTGTTTTAGTTTCTGGTGATGGTGATTTTATACCCGCATCTAAATTAGCTAGAAGAGAAGGCATTGATTTTGTTTTAGATCATATGGGTGTTTCCCACATAGATGACTCTCTCTTTGAACATATCGATGGTATAAAAACGACCTTAAGACCTTATAAGAAAAAAGTTAAAAAATAAGATACTCGCGTTAAGGATAGAAACAGCATCCTTTTTTTAGGAACGATAAAAAGAGATATAGCCTTTCGTCTTCGCTCAAGATAAATTACAGCCTGTTAAAACGCCCAATAGAAAAACTCCTTCAAATTAATGAAAGAGTTTTTAAGTTTTATGAGATTTCTCAATC
>CAYPHE010000023.1:8428-18171 GCA_964410075.1 uncultured Polaribacter sp. | reverse complement strand
GGGTTATGAATCCTGCGCTCTAACCAACTGAGCTACCTCGCCATTAGGTTTTGAGCGTGCAAATATAATTAGTTTTTATATTTTGACAACAACTGTTTTCATTTTTTTTACATGGAATTAATACTTATATTGTCAATCTCAACTAAGCACCAAATGGATAAAGTAAAATTTGAAGTAGAAATACCAATTCATGCTTCACCAAGTATGTTATATCAATACATCTCTTCACCATCTAATCTACAAGAATGGTTTGCAGATAAAGTAAACTCTAGAGGTAAAGTATTTAGTTTTATTTGGGAAGGTGTTGAGGAAAAAGCAACTTTAATTACTAAAAAATCTGAAGAAAGAATACGATGGAAATGGATAGAGAGTGAGGGTGACGATTCTTATTTTGAAATTCGTATTGAAGTAGACCCTTTAACCAAAGATGTTTCTTTAATAGTAACAGACTTTGCAGACGATGAAGATGAAGTTGAAGAATCGAAACAACTTTGGGAAAATCAGATAGAGGAATTAAAACATACTATTGGAGCTTAACAAGCTTATAAGATATTTTAAAAAAACTCAACATGTAATTGTTGAGTTTTTTTATGGTAAAAATTATTATAAATACCCTAATTTTGCCATATAATCTGCAAGAATGATGAATTTGAATGGGGAGTTATTAACTCCTGAAAATGCTACACTTACTACTGATAATAGAGGTTTTAAATATGGTGATGCTATATTTGAAACAATCAAAGCAAACAAAAGCAAAGTTTTTTTCTGGGAAGATCATTATTTTCGGTTAATGGCTTCTATGCGAATGCTTCGAATGAGAATTCCTATGGAATTTACCTTGGAGTTTTTACAAGATGAAATTGCTAAAACAATAAATTCAATAGACAGTTCTAGTCCCTTTTTTAGAGTGCGTTTAACAGTCTTTAGAAAAGATGGTGGTTTTTATACTCCAAAAACAAATGAAATTAATTATTCTATAGAAGTTTCTGAAACCAATTATCAATTACAAGAAACGTATAAATTAGACGTATATAAAGATTTTTACAATTACTCAGGATTATTGTCTACAGTAAAAACAAACAATAGAGTTGTAAATACATTAGCCAGTATTTATGCAAAAGAAAACGATTTAAACAATTGTATTTTAATTAATGAAAGGAAAGGAGTTGCAGAAGTTACTAATGGAAATATTTTTGTTGTAAAAGGAAACGTTGTTAAAACTCCAACTTTATCTGAAGGTTGTATAAAAGGTATCGCCAGAAAAAATGTAATTGAAATTTTACAAAAAAATAAAGAATACATTTTAGAAGAAACAACCATTTCTCCTTTTGAAATACAAAAGGCAGATGAGGTTTTTATTACCAATGCAATTATGGGAATTCAACCAGTTAGCCAATACAAGAAAAAGAAATTTGGTATTGAGTTTGGAAAAAAATTAGCTAAAAACTTTAAGATATTACAGATTACAGGGTAATGCTGTTAATTTAAATTAAAATCGCTAGGAGCATTAGCCCATAGTTTATAGTCTCCACCTTTTTGGATGAGCTTGTTTTTCCATAAGCTTTCTTCATCAATAGAAAAAATATTATCAAAATCGTTATCGGTTACAAACCAAGATTTTTGATTCATTTCTTCTTGTAATTGGTGTTTACCCCAACCAGAGTAACCTAGAAAAAAACGAATATCTTCTGTAGAAATTTTATCATTTATTAGTAAATCTCGTAAAGATTCAAAATTACCACCCCAAAAAATGTTATTAGAAACTTCTATGCTATTGGGTAATAAATGTGGAATTTTATGAACAAAGTACAGATTGTCTTGTTCTACTGGACCACCTTGGTAAACGGGAAAGTTGCAGTTTAAATCTGGTAATAAATCATTTATAGTATATTCTAAAGGTCTGTTTAAAATAAAACCAACAGAATTTTCTATAGTATGTTCTGTTAACAAAACAATACTTCTCTTAAAAGAAGAGTCATTTAGTATAGAGGGTTCGGCAATTAGTAAATGTCCTTTTTGTAATTTCAAAGTACCATCAATTTTCTTTAAATATAAAAAAAATAGGGCAAAAAAAAAACTCTCTTTATAAAAAGAGAGTTTTATGTATTTTATAAACTAACTAAATTAGTTTACAGCGTCAGTTAATCCTGCACCAGCTTTAAATTTAGCTACATTTTTAGCAGCAATTTGAATAGTTGCACCAGTTTGAGGGTTTCTACCACTTCTAGCTGCTCTGTTAGATACAGAGAATGTACCAAAACCTACTAAAGCAACTTTTCCACCACCTTTTAAAGCAGAAGTTACGTTAGAAGTAAAAGATTCTAAAGCAGCTTTTGCTGCAGCTTTTGAAATTCCTGCGTCAGCAGCCATTGCGTCGATTAAATCAGACTTGTTCATAATGATAAAATTTTTAATTAAATTGAATATATTTTTTGCTTAATAGCTTAACAAATATAGACGGAATAAGGGTTTATACAAATTAGCACCTTAAAAAAACGCTATTTTGTTAATAAAACAATAGTAAATGTTAATAAAGATAATTTGAATTGTAAAAAATCCTGTAAAACCTTATCGTTAAAGGTATCAAATCATTTTGGCGTCTTCAGAAAAAGAAAAACCATTCATAAGACTTTTTGCATCCATTTTTTTCTTTCCAGATAGTTTTATTTCATCAATTAGAATAAAACCAGTTTTTACAGCAACTTTAAGTTCTTTTTTGGAAGTTATTATTTTTCCTAATTCTAAATTATGCTCGATAGTTTCTTTGCGAACGGCGTAGATTTTTGCTGTAATATTTTCTCCATTGTTTGTAATTGTTGTCCAAGCAGAAGGAAAAGGATTTAAACCTCTTATTTTATTGTAAATGGTTTCTAAAGGAGCTGTCCAGTCTATTTTTGTGTTTTCCGAAGTTAATTTTGGCGCTAGTTTTCCGTCCTTTTCTGGTTGCTTTACAGTTGTAACAGTTTCGTTAGCTATAGCATTAACCGTTTTAATAACTAGAGATGCTCCTAAATTCATTAATTTATCGTGCAAAGAACCAACCGTTTCTGTCTCAGAAATTTCAGTTTCCTCTTTTAAAATAATTTCTCCGGTGTCTATCTTTTCATCAATAAAAAATGTAGAAACACCAGTTTTAGTTTCTCCGTTAATTATAGCCCAATGAATTGGAGCTGCTCCTCTATAATCTGGTAAAAGAGAAGCATGTAAATTAAAAGTGCCAAATTTGGGAAGTTGCCAGACCATTTTTGGTAGCATTCTAAAAGCGACTACTATCTGTAAATTGGCTTGTAAACTTTTTAATTCTTCTATAAATGATTCACTTTTTAAATTTTTAGGTTGTAAAACAGGAAGATTTACAGATTTAGCATACTTTTTTACTGCAGATTCGTTTAGTTTTCTTCCTCTTCCGGCAGGTTTATCGGGTGCTGTTATTACACCTACAATAGTGTGTTTTTCAGTTACCAACTGTTTTAAGATAGCTACTGCAAAATCTGGAGTTCCCATAAAAACAATTCGTAAATCTTTCATGTCAATATTATTTTAATAAATATTTATTTTGATGATTAACCGCAATTTTATCATCGGCTAATAATGTTCGCAAATGTATTAAAATGTATTTTTCATCAATAGACAAATAGTTACTTATTTCAAAAGAAGATAATGTATTGTGTTTCCGTAAAAGAGAAGTAATTTCAGAGGTACTAGATTTATTTCCTGATTTTAATTGTTTTTGGCAGACATCGCAAACACCACATTTTTTAGCGTTTTTTTCTTCAAAATAATTTAATATTTGAATACTTCTGCAAACGGTATTGTTGTTTATGAGTTTTAAGAACCTATCTGCTTTTTCTTTCTTTTGAAGAATAAATTGTTTTATTTCTTTAGCAATTTTATTTATGGTTTTATCATCTTCTCTTGGAACCAAAAATTTTATAATAGCTGGCGAGCTAGAGTGTTTGTAAACAATACTATTGTTTTTATGTAATTGTTTTAAAAATTGAATGACTTTTTGAGAAGTAATGCCTGCTTTTTTAGCTAGAAAAAATTCATTTATAGTAACTTCATTATCAAATAAGCCACTATAAGTTCTTAAAAGAGTGGTTGCAAATTGGTGAATTTCTAGATTTGATTTTGTGTAATTCAACATAATGCGGCTATTTGTAATACACTGAACTGTAGATTTTTTCTTGTAGTTTTTTTCTAATTCAATAATTTGATGGTTTTTTAAAATAGCCAATACATTTTCTACAATGGCTACTGAAAACTGGTATTTTTCACAAAATTCTAATAAGTTAAAATTGAAAAAATCTTCTTGAACTTCTCCCAAACTTATCTGAAAATGTTGATATAGTTTTTTATGAATTGTTTTGATATCTTGTAAAGAAGGTAAATTCTTATTTATTTGCTCTTTAAATAACAAAATATCGTTTTCATTTTTTAACAAAATGGCAAATGCTTTTTCTGTATTTCTGCCCGCTCTACCAGATTCTTGGACATAATTTTCTGTACTAGACGGCAAATTATAATGCACAACCAAGCCAATGTTGCTTTTGTCAATTCCCATTCCAAAAGCATTGGTGGCAACCATTATTGGTGTAGTTTCATTCATCCAGTTTTTAAAAGCAGTTTCTTTTTCTTCTTTTTGCAAACCAGCATGATAAAAGCTTGCTTTAAAATTGTTAGAGTTTAAAAGAGTAGCAATTTCGTAAGCGTTTTTTCTTCGGTTTACATAAACTATAGCAGGTTTTTTAAACTTTGTAAATATTTGAATGAGCTTATCTTGTTTGTTTTCAGTATTTAAAATATGATAGGCTAAATTTTCTTTAAAAAACGATTTCTTGAAAAGTTTAGGAGCTTTTAAATCCAAACTTTTAGCAATGTCATTAATTACTTTTTTATTAGCGGTTGCTGTTAACGCAATTATAGGAACTTCAGTAAAAAATACTTTTATACTTTTAATATTTCTATATGCAGGTCTAAAATCGTGACCCCACTCAGAAATACAGTGGGCTTCATCTACCGCAATAATATTTAATTCTAATTCTTGAAGTTTTTGTTGAATTAATTTCGATTGCAACCGTTCTGGAGAAATGTATAAAAATTTTACATTACTGAATTTAATTTTATCAAACAGGTTAATAATATCGTCTTCTGTAGCTTTAGAAACTATTGTCTCAGCTTTAATTCCTCTTTGTTTTAATTGACTTATTTGATCTTGCATTAATGCAATTAGAGGAGAAATTACCAAACAAACACCTTTTTTTGCTAGTGCAGGAACTTGAAAGCAAATCGATTTTCCTCCTCCAGTTGGTAGTAAAGCAATACAGTCTTTATTTTTTAAAACTGTGGCAATAATTGCTTCTTGAGGTTCTCTAAAAGAAGAAAATCCCCAATATTTTTGTAGTATTTGTTTTGGTTCTACCATTTATCCGCAGTTAAGCGAATTTAAAATAAAATCGGTTCTTTTAGAAACCGTTTCAAAAGGAACGTTTATAATGTTGTATCCTAAATTTTTATAAGTACTCACTAAAAACTGATCAATTTTTTCTGATTCTTCAAAAGACTCGTAACGCTCATTGTCTTTCGTGTAAATAGTTTTCCAAGGTTTAAAATGGAAAATAGTATCGTATATGTAAAGACTATTTTTATTCGAAAACTCTTCGGGATATTTTGCATTAACAAAATCTAAATACGCAGTAACATCTGGTATGCCTCTATCAAAAAAAACTACTTTTTCAGTAGCTTTTTCAGCTTCAACATATTGCTGAATTCTACCCTCCAAAAGTAAACGACTAAACAATAATGGATCTTTTAAAAATAATTGGTCAATACCTTCTTTTTTTGCTTCTAAAATAACTTCTCTAGAAATTTCATTTTTACAAAAGTAACCTCTTGATTGAAGCTCGTTAATAACGCTGCTTTTTCCGGTGCCCGGACCACCAATTAAAACAATTTTTTTATTTTTTTTCTGCAAGAAGAATAAAAGATTAGGTTAATATTTTACAGGTATTGTGTACCTTATTAGACAAAAATAAATCATTCTTTTTGTAAAACTAATTTTTAATGTAATTTTGTAGCTATCCGTTTTTTAAACGTGTAATTTAGAAGATATTTATGAGCGAGAAAAGTGAGTTTTACGCTAAGCTTAAAAGTCAGTTAGAAGATACTAGCAAATTTCCTACAGATTATTTATATAAATTTATTGTTCCATCAACAAAAAATCAAGTTGAAGAAGTTCAAGCTTTGTTTGATGGTACAGGAGCTGTTATTCATACAAAGAGTTCCAAAACAGGAAAATATATTAGTATTTCTATCGTATTAAATGTTCGATCTTCAGATAAAGTTATCGAGTATTACAAAAAAGCGGAAAAAATAGAAGGAATCATTTCATTATAATTTAAAAATTCATGAGAAAATTAGTCGTATTTATTTTTTTAATTGCTGTTTCAGCATCTTTATTTTCACAAAAAGACGAAAAAGTAATTTTTACAATAGATGACAAACCAACCACTGTTGGAGAGTTTAAACGTGTTTACGAAAAAAACTTAGACGCAATTAATGATGAAGAATCTAAAGACGTAGCAAAGAATTTAGATTTATACATTAATTATAAATTAAAAGTAAAAGAAGCTTATAAGATTAGTTTAGATACTCTGCCTTCTTACAAAAGAGAAATGGAAACTTATAAAAACCAATTGGTTGCTCCATATTTAAAAGACACTACAACGTTGGCTAAGCTTGTAAAAGATGCTTATTTTAGAACAGTAAATGAAGTAAAAGCAAAACATATTTTAGTTCGCTTACAACAAGATGCATTGCCAAAAGATACGTTAGAGGCATATAATAAAATCTTATCAATACGAGACAGAATTGTAAATGGAGAATCTTTTGGAGAGGTGGCAGTAGAAGTTTCTGAGGATATTTCTGCAAAAGACGATCCTAAAACTGGGCGAAAAGGAAACAAAGGAAATTTGGGTTATTTTTCTGCTTTTAGAATGATTTATCCATTTGAAAATGCTGCATACAATACAAAAAAAGGAGAAGTATCTATGCCTTTTAGAACAAGATACGGTTACCATATTGTTAAAAATGAGGGATTAAGAAAATCTGTAGGTAGTGTTGAAGCGGCACATATTTTAATTAGAGATACTTCTGTAGTAGGTAAAAAAGTTATTGATAGTATTTATACAAAATTAGAAGCAGGAGTAAAATTTGCAGAATTGGCAGAACAATTTTCTGAAGATCCAGGGTCTAAATCTAAAGGAGGTAATTTAGGTAAGTTTTCTACAGGGCAAATGGTTAAACCATTTGAAGATGCTGCTTTTGGTTTAGCTGAAGAAAATTCATATTCAAAGCCATTTCAAACTAGATTCGGTTGGCATATTGTAAAACTTGTTAAAAAACATCCTATTGGAAGCTTTACGGAATTAGAAGGCGAATTGAAAGAGAAAGTTAAAAGAAGTGCAGCTATAGAAAGTTCTGAAAAAGCGTTATTATCTAGACTTAAATCTCAGTATACAATTAAAGAATATGAAGACGCAAAAGAAATTTTAAACAATAAAAATTTCCGTTCTATAAATGTAGATTCTTTACAGCATACATTATTTAGTATCGACGATAAAAAAATAACTCAAGAAGAATTTGTAAAGTATACAAGAAACAGAAGACACAAACCTGTTTTTGTACTTTATGAAGAGTTTTTTAATCAACAAATTATTGATTTTTATAAAAAAGACCTAGTAAATATAGAGCCAGAATATGCTGCTACTCTTAAAGAATACGAAGAAGGTTTATTGCTTTTTGAATTAATGCAACAAAAAATCTGGGATAAATCTTCTAAAGACACTTTAGGTTTACAAACCTATTTCGAAAAAAACAGTAGCAATTATAAAGAGCAAGTTTTAGATAGTATTAAGGGACAGGTAATAAATGATTATCAAAACTATTTAGAAAAAAGTTGGATTGCAGATTTACGTAAAAACCACGAAGTAGAAATTAAGAAAAGTCAATTAAAAAAACTGACCAAGTATTACCGTAAAGAAGATTAATGAGGTATTTAGCTATTTTTTGGGTTGCATTACTTTTTGTTTCTTGTGATTTTTTCAATATGAAAGAAAACAAAGGAAATGCTTCAAATATAGTAGCTATTGTAAATACAGAAAAACTATTTAAAAGCGATATCGCTGCTATTCTTCCAGAAAATATATCTAAACAAGACAGTATTATTATTGTAAAAAGTTATATAAACGATTGGGCTATAAAACAGCTTTTGCTTAAAAAAGCAGCTAACAATAGTTCTTTAGCTACATTAAATGAAATAGATGCGCTTGTTAAAGACTATAAAGAAAGTTTACTCATTAACAAGTACAAAGAAGAATTGATAAAACAGCAATTAGATACTATTGTAAATGAAACAGAAGTAGCTAAGTATTATACCATTCATAGAGAAAATTTTAAGCTGAATGAGGAATTAATTCAAGCAAAATACTTGCATTTTGGTAATAATATTTCAGATAAAGAAGAATTTATATCGTTATTTAAATCTGATGATATTGAAGATTTAGAGGAGTTAGAAGAAGCTCAATTGAGTTTTAAATTTCATCATTTTAACGACTCAACTTGGGTGGCTTTAGATAAGGTTTTGTTAAAACTTCCGTTTTCGAGAGAAAACTTGTTAAAAAAAACAAAATACATAGAAAAACAAGATTCATTAGGTATATATTTGGTCGCAATAAAAGACGTTTTACAGCGTAATGATATAGCTCCATTACATTATATAGAGCCAACAATAAAAAAGATGATTTTACACAAACGTAAAATCGAATTAATTAGAGATATTGAAAAAATATTGATTAAAGATGCAACAGAAAACAACAATTTTAAAACATACTAAATCACTTCTTCTTTCTACAGCATTTCTGTTTTTAGGTTTTTCGGCTTTAGCTCAAAAAGTAAAAATAGATGGAGTAGCTGTAGTTATTGGTAAGAATATCGTTTTAGATTCTGATATAGAAAAATTCAAACAAGAAATTGTTCAACGTAGTGAAGGTAAAATAGATATTTCTGACTGCGAAATGTTAGAGGAATTAATGCAACAAAAGTTATTAGCGCATCATGCAATTATAGATAGTGTAGTTGTAACCGATGCAGAAATATCTGCAAGTGTAGAAAGAAAGATAGAATATTTTAAGCAACAAACCAGAGGAGATATACAAAAAGTGGTAGATCTATATGGTTTTAATGACTTAGAAGATCTAAAAAAAGAAATGACATCTGTTGAAACAGAAACGCTATTAATTCAAAGAGAACAGCAAAAAATAACTGGAGATATTAATGTAACTCCAGAAGAAGTTAGAATTTATTACAACAGTTTAAAAGATAAAGGAGAATTACCAGAATTTGCTGCAGAAGTTAAATTGGCTCAGTTGGTTATAGATATAAAACCGACTGAAAAAGCAAAACAAAAAACAATTGATAAGCTAAACGAATTGAAAAAAGAAATTGAAGAAGGTTCTAGTTTTCGTTTAAAAGCAATTATTAATTCAGAAGACCCAAGTGTAACGCAAAACGGAGGCGAGTTTGCTATTACAAAAGAATCTGGTTTTGTAAAAGAATTTAAAGAAACGGCATTTTCATTAGATATAGGTCAAATTTCAGAACCCTTTGAAACCATTTTTGGTTATCATATTGTTCAATTAAATGGAGTAAAAGGAAATACAAGAGTAGTTTCTCATATTTTAATT
>CAYPHE010000023.1:3353-8328 GCA_964410075.1 uncultured Polaribacter sp. | reverse complement strand
TGCCGATTTAGTAAGAGATTACGAAAAAATACAGAATTTAGCTTTACGCAAGAAACAAGAGGAGGCTATAGAAAAATGGTCTAAAAGCAAAATTGGAGATACTTACGTAAAACTATCTGACGAACACCAAAAGTGTACGTTTGAAAGAAACTGGAAAAAAACAATACGTAAATAATGTCTGATGTTGCTGCTGTTGATCAATTAGTAAAAAAGTTTACTTTACTAAAACAAGAAATAGGAAAAATAATTATTGGGCAGCAAGAGGCTGTAAATTTTACATTACTTTCTGTTTTTTGTGGAGGGCATTCTTTATTAATTGGAGTTCCTGGTTTGGCAAAAACCTTACTGGTAAATACAATTGCTAACGCATTGGGTTTAGACTTTAAACGTATTCAATTTACACCAGATTTAATGCCTTCTGATATTTTAGGAAGCGAAATTTTAGATGAAAACAGAAAGTTTACTTTTATAAAAGGGCCTATCTTTTCAAATATTATTTTGGCAGATGAAATTAACAGAACTCCGCCAAAAACGCAAGCCGCTTTATTAGAAGCCATGCAAGAACGTTCTGTAACTATTGCCGGCTCTCATTACAAGTTAGATTTGCCTTTTTTTGTATTAGCAACTCAAAACCCTATAGAACAAGAGGGAACATACCCTTTACCAGAAGCACAGTTAGATCGTTTTATGTTTTCTATAAATCTAGAGTATCCAACTTTTGAAGAAGAAGTTGCTGTTGTAAAAAATACTACGGGAAACGTAACAACTGCTATAAATTCTTTGTTTTCAGCAAAAGAATTAATTGAAGTTCAAAAATTAATACGCAAAGTACCAGTTGCAGATAATGTAATAGAATATGCGGTTGGTTTAGTTGGAAAAACAAGACCAAACTCAGTTACTGTTTCTAATTTGGTAAAACAATATGTAGATTGGGGTGCAGGTCCTAGAGCATCTCAAAATTTAATCTTGGCAGCAAAAGCTCATGCAGTAATATCAGGGAAGTATTCTCCAGACATAGAAGATGTAAAAGCAGTTGCTGTACCTATTTTATCTCATAGAATTGTAAAAAATTACAAGGCAGAAGCAGAGGGAATTACTTTAAAAGATATTATAAAATCTTTATTGTAAGAGTTCGTCTTCAGTATTTTTTACCTCAAAAAAACTAAATACATTGCCTCCATAACGTTTGCTGTGGCTATAGTTTTTATGATTTGAAATATCTGTATGTTTGGAGTGTTCTATAATTAAAAGTCCTTCATCACTTAACAATTGTTTCTCAAAAATAATATTGGCTATTTTTAAGAATTGTTCTTCAGAAAAATCATACGGAGGATCTGCAAAAATAATATCACTGTTTATAGGTGTCTTTTCTAAAAAAGAGTACACATCACTTTTAATTGCATTTATAGGTAAATCTAATTGTTTTGCAGTGTTAGAAATAAACTTAACACAGGCATAGTGAGCATCAACAGCAATAATGTTTTTTGTGCCTCTAGAAGCAAATTCGTAACTAATATTTCCTGTTCCAGAAAATAAATCAATAACGTTAATCGAATCAAAATAATAGTTGTTATTTAAAATATTAAATAAAGATTCTTTTGCCATGTCTGTTGTTGGACGAACAGGTAAATTTTTTGGAGCAGTAATACGCCTTGCTTTGTGTTTTCCTGAAATAATTCTCATTATCCGATTAAAATAAAATTGGAATGACGCTTGGCATCAAGGTTATTAAAAATAGTGTTTTTACTTTCTAGAAAGGAAATTTTTCTAATATAAGTATATGCAATTTTGTATAAATCGTCGTTTTCGTTAATGTCTCCTAATAAGAAAAAGTTAGTCTGCTCTGTATGTAAAGCTAATTGTTCTGCAATAAATAAAACGTAGTAGATAAAATCTTCTTTAGTTTTATAAATAAAATTATTATATAAAATTAAGTTTTTCTGTTGTAAAACAACAACATCAAATGAAGTTTTAGAAACGTTTATAAAAACTTGTTTTTCTTCACCAGAATTTTTTGTGATGAGTTTTTCTATTAATTCAGATGCATGGTGTTTGTATTCAAACTCACCAAAATTTTGAAATAAATAATTATTAATATTTACATAAGGTATGTAAACATTTTTAGCTTCAATATCATCAATACCATCATAAGATATAAAATCGGTAGCTAAAGTTTTAATGGTAAAATCTAAATAATCTTTTAAGCTGTTCTCATTAAAATATTCGTTAGGCACAATAGTTGCCAAATTATTTTGATGAAAAACTACTACTTTTTCAAAATCTTGTTGAAGATTAGTGTCAGTTTCAAAAATAGATGTTATTTCTTTAAGTAATTTTTCAGGACTTTGTAAAGAACTATTAAAAGTATATTTACTAAAAAAAAGTGTTTTCTCTAAAGAAAGAGAATTGATAGAAAAAGAAAATCCATCCAAACTAAATTGGATGGATAACTGTAAGTTTTTTATTTCTTTGGGTAAAGTGGTGTTACTAGTTAGCATCAGTTTTTTTATCGTATGATGGCGGCCAGTTACCAGCTGTAGAAACTTCATCTAAAGATCCAACAGAAACATATTCTCCCTTAATTTCATCAGTAGCTATAGCTTCAAGTTCTTGCTTAACCAAAGATTTATTCATTCCTGTTAAAATAGCCTCTTTTTCTGTTTGTGCTAGGAATGTAGGTACATAAAGCCCTTCAATTTTTTGAATTTCTCCACTAAATAATTCAAACTCTTTACCTTCAACTCCAGGAACTTTAAACATATTGTTATAATCTCTATCTTTAAAATACTTTAAAACAGGTTCATAACCAATGGTGTCTGTAACTTTTTTTTCTTCTTGAACAATAATTCCACCACCTTTATTTACGTTTTCAATAACTGTATTTACTTCTGTAAGTGCAATTTGTCCACTGTCTATAAATTGAATTAACCATTCTTTGTTATCTGTATATACTCCGTTTACTTCTTTGTATCGCACTTCTGCATCTCTAATAATTTTTAAGTGCTCAATAACTTTTGCAAATCGTTTTACTTTTTCTTTTTCAAATTTAATCGGTTCCATAATACCCCCGTAAATTTTATAGACAAGAAAAACAGTAGCTGCTAAAAGCAATATAGAAGCAATCCATCTTAATTTTAAAGGTAGAAATTTAACTATAACAATAGCTATAAGAACAGCTACAATAATAGCCCCCAAAATCATTCCTAATAATTCCATTTATATATAAATTTTAATAGTGTTAAGGCAAATCTACAATTTTTTTTCACGAATTAAAACATTTATTTTAAAGTAATGTATCTTTGAAATTTACCGTATTTATGATAAAAACTCCTGATGCTTTTTACAAGCAATTGTTACAGAAATTCCCTTTTTCTCCTACAGAAAAACAAAATGAAATGTTACAATTGCTGTGCCATTTTTCTTTTAACAATCAAAAAGAAGATTTATTTCTTTTAAAAGGTTACGCAGGAACAGGTAAAACAACTACCATAAGTACTTTTGTAAATAACTTATATACAATAGAAAAAAAAGCCGTTTTATTAGCTCCAACAGGAAGAGCCGCTAAAGTTATTGCGGCTTATTCTAAGAGACCAGCTTATACGATTCATAAAAAAATTTACTTTCCTAAAAAACAAGCCAATGGAAAAGTAGATTTTGTAGTGCAAACGAATAAACATAAAAACACCTTTTTTATTGTAGATGAAGCTTCTATGATTCCTGATAGTAGACAAAATCAAAAGTTATTTGAGTCGGGCTCATTACTTGATGATTTGATAAATTATGTGTACTCCGGTTCTAATTGTAAGTTGATTTTTATTGGAGACACCGCTCAACTTCCACCAGTAAAATTAGAAGTAAGTCCGGCTTTAAATGCAGAAACATTAAAGTATGATTTTAATAAAAATGTTTCTGAAATAGAGCTAGACGAAGTAATGAGACAGCATGAAGATTCTGGCATTTTAGCCAATGCTACTGTATTACGTCAATTAATTCAGAACGAAGAACACGAGCATTATTTTAATCTTAATTTTCCTGATATTGTAAGGCTTACAGATGGTTATGATATTGAAGATGCTTTGGTGACTGCTTATAATAACAATAGTATAGAAGATACTGCTTTTATTGTACGTTCTAACAAAAGGGCGAATTTGTACAATCAGCAAATTAGAGCTAGAATTAGAGATTTTGAAAATGAAATAGCAGCAGGAGATTATATTATGGTCGTAAAAAATGACTATTTCTGGTTAAAAGAAAATAGTGAGGCTGGTTTTATTGCAAATGGCGACATTTGTGAAATTCTTCAGATTTATAAAATTAAAGATTTATACGGATTTTCTTTTGCAGAGGTAAAATTACGCATGATAGATTACCCAAATATGCCTGCGTTTGAAACCGTGGTTTTACTAGATACTTTAACAAGCGAAAGCCCTTCTTTAACTTATGAGGAATCTAATAAATTGTACCAAGCAGTAAAAGAAGATTACGAAGATGAAAAGTCGAAGTACAAGCAATATTTGGCTATAAAAAAGAACAAATACTTTAATGCATTGCAAATTAAATTTTCTTATGCTATAACTTGTCACAAATCGCAAGGAGGTCAGTGGGATACTATTTTTGTAGAGCAGCCTTACTTGCCAGAAGGAGTTTCTAAACCTTATTTTCGTTGGTTGTATACAGCAATTACTAGAGCAAAAAATAAATTGTATTTAATAGGTTTTCAGAAAGATTTTTTTGAAGATTAATTAAATAAGTAGCCTAATGTTATTGTTCCGTATTTATTAATTTCTGTGGTTCGTAGACCTTTGGATTTATTAGAGTAATAATTGATAGAATAACCGAGATTTACTCTCTTTTTTATATACCTAAAACCAACTTCAAAATCAAAAACAAATGGATTTAGTTCTTTAGTAACTAGACTACTTTTGTTTAAAAAACTTCCTTGTAAAGTAGCATCATAATGAGCAAATCGTAACAT
>CAYPHE010000023.1:0-3253 GCA_964410075.1 uncultured Polaribacter sp. | reverse complement strand
TAAATTTCATGATTTATACTTAAATCAATAATTTTTTTATCTAGTTTAGGGTTGTTGTTCTTTTGCAAAAAACTGTATTCTATAAAAATACCGCTAGTATAATATCGATCATTACTAATAGAAACATATAAGTCGTTATCTGTAATTAAACGAAATTCTTTTGAAAATTTTTCTTGAGAGTTTGCCAAGAAAGATAAAAAAACAAGAAAAAAGCTTCCCCAATATTTCATAAAACACAAATATAAATGAAGTGTTTGAAATTGATGATTTTTTAACGCATTAATAAAAAAAAGATTATATTTTTAGGTCGTAATAAAATACATATGGTTAAAAAAAGCGTTTTGACTGCACAAGATTTTGCAGAAATTAATTCTCATGAAGTTCTTTTAAAAAAAATTGAAGAAAAAAGTAGCAAGTACAAAAAAGTAAAAGACACATTAAATTATGACCATGAGTTACGTTTGTTACAAATAGAGTTAGTAAAATTACAACGCTGGATTTTAAAAGAAAAAAAACGAGTCGCTATTATTTTTGAAGGTAGAGATGCAGCTGGAAAAGGTGGGAATATTCGAAGATTTATGGAGCATTTAAATCCAAGGTCGAGTAGGTTAGTAGCCTTAAATAAACCTACAGAAGTAGAAAAAGGACAATGGTATTTTCAGCGTTATATTAAAGAATTACCTAACCCTGGAGAGATTGCTTTTTTCGACAGAAGTTGGTATAATAGAGCGGTTGTAGAGCCTGTTATGGGATTTTGTTCTGAAGAACAATATAAAGATTTTTTAATGCAGGTTCCAGAGTTTGAGCACATGATGTATGAAGACGGTGTTATTATTATTAAATTTTGGCTATCAATTTCTAAAGACGAGCAACTAAGACGTTTTGAAGAACGCAAACAAAACCCATTAAAAAGATGGAAGTTTAGCCCCGTTGATAAAAAAGGACAAACCTTATGGGATAAATACACCTTTTATAAATCGGAAATGTTTTCTAAAACACATACCTCTTACAGTCCGTGGATGATTATAAAATCTAACCAAAAAGAGATTGCAAGGTTAGAAGCCATGAGACACGTACTTTCACAATTTGATTATGAGGGTAAAGAAAAAGCAAATACTATTTTAACGCCAGATCCAAATGTTGTAATGCGTTATTACAGATCTAATCTTCAAATCGATTAATAGAATGAAAGAAGAACTAACACAAAGTCAGGTTGATAAGCTAAATTCAAAAAAGGGTTTGGTTGCATTGCTTTCTAAAGAACCTTATAATGTAGAAAGAGCCTTACGTTATGTAAATTATCAAAAAAGACTAAAAAAGTTACAGATAGAATTAATTCGCTTGCAAACTTGGGCAATAAATAACAACGAGCGTATTATTATTGTTTTTGAAGGAAGAGATGCCGCAGGAAAAGGAGGGGCAATTAGAAGATTAACAGAACGTATCAACCCTCGTTTTATGAATATTGTAGCCTTGCCTAAGCCATCAGCAGATGAGCGTTCTCAATGGTATTTTCAACGTTATGTAGAACAATTTCCAAAAGCTGGAGAAATTGTTTTTTTTGACAGAAGTTGGTACAATAGAGCAGTAGTAGAACCTGTAAATGGTTTTTGTACAGAAGAAGAATATAAAGTGTTTATGAACCAGGTAAATGATTTTGAACGTATGATTTTAGAATCGGGTATTCATTTGGTAAAAATTTACATGTCTATCTCTAAAAAAGAACAGGCAAAACGTTTTGCAGACATTAAAAGTAATCCATTAAAACAATGGAAAATGTCTAAGCTAGATGAAAAAGCGCAGGATCTATGGGATAATTATACAGAGTATAAAAACGCAATGTTTGAAAAGACAAATACAGAAATTTCACCTTGGAAAATTATACAAGCCAATAGAAAAACAAGTGCAAGAATAGATGCCATTCAGCATATCTTAAAAAGAATTCCTTATAATAAAGACTTAGAAATCTAACCTTATTTAAAGTTTTATATTGCTATTGCCGTACTAAAAATATTATTTTTATTTAGCTATTTTTTTTACTTCGTTAAATATAAAATACATTTCGGCAGCAATTTGGGTGTTGGTTTTTAAATATTCAGCATCAGCAGCTTCTGTTCCATCAGAAAATTTAGGGTCTACAAAAGGCAAGTGAAAACGTTGCAAAGCTTCTGGAATAAAAGGGCATTTTGCATCGGCACTATTGCAAGTTGTTATTGCAAAAAAGGGTTGTTTGTTTTCTGGATGATCATATCGTTTTGAAAAACCTGTAATAGATTTTTTACTACCATCAAAAGAAATTACATACTTTGGGTTTTGATGAGAAAAATCTTTTAATTGAAACGAAAATCCTACTTTTTGTAATGTCTTTACAGTGTTTCTGTAAAAAGCAGTTACTTCTGTACCTCCAGAATAAGACTTAATATGTAAATTAAAAAAAGAGGCTGCAAAAAAGCCCCAAGTTTGTGCTAATTGACTTCTCCTTGAGTTGTGTGTGCAAATAAAATTTAAATTAACTAGACCACTAATTTCTAATTCATCGGCAATTTTATCAGCAATTTTTAACAACAACTCTTTTCTATCGTCCTCTAATTTTACTTTTTTTAAAGCAGTTTTAAAAAAGTTTTCTGTAGATGTAACAATAGTTGTAGCCATAATCTTATTTTTGGTGTAAAAGTAAAACTCTCTTAAATATTACAAATTAATATAAAGTTAAGAATGTGTTTAGAAATTGGTAATAATGTAGCTGTTTTAGATGATGTTATCAAAGGTAAAGTAACAGCAATAAACGGTAAAACCATAACAGTTCAAACTAATGATGGTATGTTGTTTCGGTTTGAAGCGAATGAATTGGTAAAGATTGATAAAGAGCAGCATGAATTAACGAAATATTCTGATATTAATAATCGGTTGCTAAAAGAAAAAATTAACGAAAAATCTTCAAAGAAAAGTTTGTTTACCAAACAAAAAAACGAAGTAATTTTAGAAGTAGATTTGCACATTAACCAATTGGTGAATTCCACTAGGAATATGGATAATTTTGACATGCTGAATTTGCAATTAGATACAGCAAAACGAAAAATAGAATTTGCTATTAGTAAGCGTATTTCTAAAGTGGTATTTATTCATGGAGTAGGGGAAGGTGTTTTAAAAGGAGAGCTGTTAAGGTTGCTTTCTAAATATCCTGTTAAATTTTATGATGCATCTTATAAAAAATATGGTTTAGGTGCTACAGAAGTGTATATTTATCAAAATA